>JBMTLP010000250.1:0-5283 GCA_049433245.1 Pirellulales bacterium | reverse complement strand
GCTTCAGCACCGCCATCACGCCGGATACCTCGTGGAGCACCACGACGCCGGCTGGGGTGACTGGAGGTGCATCGATCGGCGAGGGCCCGTCTGTGTCTGCAGGGAACATGTCAGCAGGCACCGTACCTCGGCTTGAGAAGAAGATCCGCCGCACGATGAACATGGCCCGCGGCAGCGTGCCACGGGCCATGCACAACGACGACGAGAACGTGCGGGTCTGGGCCTACGACTCGATTCGCTTGAGCGCCGCGAGGGCTGCCAGGGCACGCTCGGTGCCGCCCATCTGCGCCGCCACTTTCTTCGCAGCGAGGAGATCATCGACCGAGATCACGGCGTTGCTGGCGGCAGCAACAGGAGCCACCTGCTTCGCGGCAGCCGGCTTACGACCTGGCTTACGACCGCGACTGGGTCGCATGCCCATCTTCTTGAGCACAATGCTGATCTGCGGCGACGAGACTGCGATGCCACGCTTCTTGAGTTCAGCGATGATCACCACGGGACGAGGATTGTCACCCTGTTCCTTGATGGCAGCAGCAAGCTTACGAATTTCTTCCGACTTATTGACGTCCGCGCCTTTGGTATCGGCCATGGGTTTCTCTTGGTTCTGTATACGGGAAATGTGACAGCAACAGCAGGCGTTACTTACGATTCGAATAAATATAGCATGTACATCTCACGAAATGTATCACCGCATCACAAAAACACCCCAAAACCGCTACAACGAGGGGGCTGGCAACACATACGGGGCTCCTCATATCACCTGATTTAGTAACACCCTACAGACGACCGCTGGCAACGAGAACCGCTCCCACGGCACCACCCCAATGGCAGGATACGGTCCGCTCAACAACACGGCGGCGACATTCCGCCAGTGAGGCGGGGCGACCAGAGTTCACGGGGTCGCTCGAGCAACGTCCGCGGCGAAATCGCGGCGGGAGAATTGAAAAATGCCCCGTCTAGGAATCGAACCTAGAACCCTCTGATTAAGAGTCAGATGCTCTAACCAATTGAGCTAACGGGGCAATACCCGAGTTGTAGCGGGCCGGCGGGTCAGCGACAAGACCTGGCCCTGAGAGCCGGCACGGACCGCCAAACGGACCGCCAAAAAGGTCGCTGCGGCGGGCTTGCGTTGAGGCATTTGCCAAGAGTGGCTACATTTCCGCTCTCACGAGCCACACGTTTCAGGGAGGAGTAGACACTATGGGTCGATTTGATGGCATGCGGGGCGTTGTTCTGGGGGTAGCGAACGATCACTCCATCGCTTGGTCCATCGCCAAAGAGGTGCTCGACGAAGGAGGGCAAATCGGCTTCAGCCATCTTCCCGATCGACCTGATGACGAACGGCAACGAAATCGTCGCCGCGTGGCGATGCTCACCGACGAGCAACCCAACGCTCGCTTCCTGATGCCCATGGATGCCTGCAACGACGAGCACATCGCGGCGGTGATGCAGAAGGCGGGCGAAGAGTTCGGCAAAATCGACTTCCTCGTCCACTCGATCGCCTACTGCCCGATGGACGACCTCAAGGGCGAGACCGTGGAAACCAGTCGCGAAGGGTTTCGGATCGCGATGGAAACCAGCGTCTACAGCCTGCTGGCGGTCACGCGTCACGCCCGCGGCATTCTGGCAGACAACGCCTCGGTGCTAACCCTCACCTACTTCGGCGGCGAGAAGGCCGTGCCCGGCTACAACATCATGGGTGTCTGCAAGGCCGCCCTCGACGCCAGCGTACGGTACATGGCCTACGAACTCGGGCCAACCGGCGTGCGAGTCAATGCCGTGAGTGCTGGCCCATTGAGGACGCTGGCGGGCCGCGGTGCTGGCGTGGAGGAGATGCTGACGTTCTACGAGCGCGTGGCTCCTCTCGGCCGCAACGTCACCCACGAAGAGGTTGGCAAGACGGGTGCCTGGCTCCTCTCCAAGGAATCCACCGGCATCACGGGTGAGATTCTGCACGTCGACGCTGGGTACAACATCATGGGCTCTCCTGGCCGTCTGCTGGAGTCGATGCGCGACGTGGTCGCTCCGTGAGCCCGGCTCCCGTGATTGGCGTAGCGGTCGCCGTTGTCAGCCGAATGGGGCCCACCGGCCAGCGCGAGTTTCTCGTTGGCCGGCGTGCATTCGACGCTGTGGACGGCCCTGGGCTCGATGAGTTTCCCGGCGGTAAGGTCGAACCGGGGGAAACGCCTCAGGAAACTGCCGCACGTGAATGCCTGGAAGAAGCGGGGCTCGTGGTCAGCGTGGGCGAGGTGCTCGATCGGGCTCAGGGCACCTGCAAAGCAGGTCCGATCGACGTCTGGTTCTTCGCGGCCAGCCCCAGCGGCGAGGCGATACCCACGTCCCCCTTTGACTGGGTGCCTCAGGCGAGCCTTGGAGGGCTTCGATTTCCGGAGACCAATCGTAGGGTCCTCGCAGCCCTCCTCACCCGTCAGGGAGGGTCGTAGCCTCCGGAGTGCCAGGGGTGGCACCGCGCGATGCGTCGCAGCGACTTCAGCCCCCCTCGCACGACCCCATACCGGTGGACTGCCTCGATGCAGTACTGGCTGCATGTGGGCTGAAATCTGCAGTGCGCCCCAAGCAGCGGGCTGAGAAACACCTGATAAGCGCGGACCGCAGCGATCACGACCGCGGCTCCGGCCCGGCCCAGACCCACCCAAAGCCACGCCCCGAGTTGCATCACGGCGACTCCTTCCGCCGGGGACGCGGCTGCCCGGTGCGACCGCGCGAGCGGTGGATGGCCTGGTGCCCCAGTGACTGCAGCATCGACGCGAGTTCATCCACCTCCGGCAAAGCCTGCGCCCGCACCACAACCACGTAGTCCCAACCAGGCAGGATTTGGTGCTGATGCTGGCGAAACGCCTCCCTCAACCGCCGTTTCCAGCGTTGACGGCGGACCGCTGGCCCCACACGCCGCGACACCGAGAGGCCAAGCCGCACGGGAGGGATCCGCCCCTGGGGAGGTTCCGTCTCCGGCCGGGGGCAGACATGCACGGTGATCACCCCGTTTCCAGCCGCCTGACGGCGGCCGAACACCCGCGCGAACGCCCTTTGGCCGGAGAGCCGCATGGCAGCTGAAAAGCGGAGCGAAGCTGACATGGCATGCCGTGAGTGGACAGGGGCTTACCACCGCAAGGCAGCACGAGGATCGGGCTGACTCGTTGCAGCAACCGCTGAGGTGAGGTCGTCGGTCGCCTCCGTTGGGAGCATGATCAAGACTTCCGCGATCAGGTCGCCCGATACCCCGTTGGGATTCCGCACCCCCATTCCCTGAGCCCGCAACTTGCGCCCGCTCGATGTCATCGGCGGGATCTTGAGCGCGATCGTCCCCCAGGGCGTGGGAACGTCGACCTTCGCACCCTGCACAGCCTCTGCCAAGGTAATCGGCAGTTTGCACTCCAGGGTGTCGCGATCTCGACGAAAGAAGGGATGCGGCTCGACATGCACCTGCAGCACCAGGTCGCCAGCTGGCCCGCCTCCCTGCCCCGGAGCCCCCTGGCCGCGGAGCCTCATCCGCGAGCCATCCGGCAGCCCCTGAGGAATCTTGACAGCGATCGTCTCCGACCGGCCTTCCCGGTCGACACGCACATCGGTCGAACCCCCGTCGATGGCCCGGCGAAATGGAATCGAGATCGATGCGGCAATGTCTTTGCCGGCTGCGGCAGCTGGCCTGCGGCGCCCTCGACTTCGGCGGCCGCCGCCAAACATTTCCGCAAAGCCCCCGGCACCGCCGAACAGACTTTCGAGGTCGATTTCCTGCCCTTGGCCCCCAAACGGCTGACCGCCCCCAGGAAACGGTCCGCCAGCCCAGCCCGAGCCGCCGCCAGGTGCGAAGCCCTCAAAGGAGCTGCCATAGCGGTCGTACATCTCGCGCTTCGACGCATCATTCAGCGTGTCAAAGGCTGTCTGCACCTTTTTAAACTTGTCTTTCGCGGATTCGTCGTCGGGGTGCAGGTCGGGATGATACTTCCGCGCAAGCTCGCGGTACGCCTTGCGAATCTCCTCGGCCGATGCGGTCCTCGGCACGCCGAGCGTCTCGTAGTAATCCTCCGACATGAACGCCTTTGTCCCTCGAATGCCTCTGGAAGCCACGTCTCGGCCTAAACAGCCTGACCGACGACGAACTTCGATTTCTCTATCTTAGCAGCCCGTGAAACAAACCTGAGGCCGCAGCACGCCACCACCGATGACACGGAAAAAACGCCTCACTTCCCTTTGTCCATCCGACCGGAAACGAGCATGGAGCCCGGTCCGACCGGCAGCGGGTACCGAACGGGTCCTCACGGAACCGCAGCGACCGGCGCCGCAACACTGCTGCGCGTTTCGAGCAGGTGTTGCTGGCAGCGGAAGGCCGCCACGCCAGGCTCAGGCTGCAGCAGGTGGAAGTGCCCCTCCGAGTCGAGTACCCGAGCTCGCACATTGTCGGCGAGGTAGCAGGGAATGATCTCTTCGAGGATCCGCCGTCGGGGCTCGGCGGCTTCCACCGGAAACATGACCTCCACCCGCCTCACGAAGTTCCTGGGCATCCAGTCAGCGCTGGCGAGATACACGCGGGCCTCGTCACCGGCACCAAACACGAAGAGGCGACTATGTTCCAAGAACCGGTCCACAATGCTTCGCACCCGGATCGTTTCACTGAGACCAGGCACACCGGGCCGTAAGCAGCAGATCCCCCGGTCAACGATATCGATCGGCACACCGGCCTGGCTCGCGCAGTACAGGGCTTTCATCACACGATGATCAACGAGGGCATTAAGCTTCGCAAAAATTCGTGACGGCTTCCCACTGCGGGCGAGCTCTGCCTGCTCCTCAATTAACTCGATCGTTCGCTGCCTGAGGTGCATCGGTGCGACGACGAGCTTTTTCCACTGGTGCCCCTGTGAATACCCCGTGAGGAGGTTAAAGAGCGCTGAGGCGTCGTCGGCGATCTGCTCGTCGGCGGTAAACAGTCCGAGGTCGGTGTAGAGCAGCGCGGTCGTGGGATTGTAGTTGCCCGTGCCCAGGTGCACGTAGCGTTTCAGCGTTTGCCCTTCCTGCCGCACCACAAGCGAGACTTTGCAGTGCGTTTTCAGGTCGAGGAACCCAAACACCACGTGCACTCCGGCGCGTTCCAACTGCCTCGCCCAACTGACGTTGTTGGCCTCGTCGAAACGAGCCTTCAACTCCACGAGCGCTGTCACGTGCTTGCCGGCCTCTGCGGCGGTCATCAGAGCGCGGGAAATCGGCGAATCGCCACTGGTGCGATAGAGCGTTTGTTTGATGGCGAGCACCTGCGGGTCGTTGGCC
>JBMTLP010000249.1:0-5308 GCA_049433245.1 Pirellulales bacterium | reverse complement strand
CGCTGGCCATTCTGGATGCGCATGAGGGCTGGCTGGTGGTGACCGACATCTGCAGGTTTTGCAGACCGAGCCGCCCCAGGGCAGGGAGGACGAACGCCATGCTTGGCGGTTGCTGGACTTCAAACGTGATCTGCCGCGCCTGCTCGTCAATCGCGATAGTGTCGCCCTGCACCCCAGCCAGGCCACCCAGCGCCTCCTGCACCTGCTCCGCAAGGGAGCCCTCGACGCTGCTCGCGGCGTAGGTGATGGTCACCACCAACGTCGGTCCTTTCGCCATGCCCTGGGGGACACCCCGATTGGGCCCCCCAGGACCAGCGAAGCCTGGCGGTGGACCTGGACGCTGACCTGGCGGTGGATCTGGACGCTGACCTGCCTGCCCGCGGTTTGGCAACTGAAGCTGGTCGACCACCAGCGGAGGGGGGCCTGCCGGGGGCGGGACAGCACCACGCTGTCCCGAAACCAGTCGGCCGATGTTCGCGTTGATGAAGGCTGCGGGAATGAATGCCACGACGAGCAGCACCCCCCGCCAAAACATGCCCCGCGTCGGCGCAAACGCGCCGCGTACGAGCTGTTTGTACGGATGACTATCGGGCTGGTTCATCATCTCAAAGCGAGCGCTTCGCGAGACGAGCATCAGCCCCACCGTACCCGGATCGGTGAACAAAATACGCGCGAAAGGCGCGAGCCCACCGATCAAGACCAAGACGATGCCGACAAACGCTGAGATGCCGGCGATCCACAGCCCGGCTCCGGGAATCATCGCAAACAGCAGGATCGCGAGCACCGCAAACCAGTGCCAATGCCGCAGGATGCTCCGTGAGGAGGTTTGCGCTGCCATCCGTGCCCCTCTGCTCCTGAATCCCATGGAATCCGCTCAGCGCCGCGGAATATACGCCAAGACTCCTCCGCTCACCAACCCTCGTGAGTACGCGTGCGGTGCAGCAACTCAGTCACCACCGTCACCACCATCGTCCCCATCGCCTCCGCCCCAAAAATCGCAGTCGTAGGAGGAGCCGTCAGCCTCGCCGTCTCGTGGACTTAAGTACCTCAAAACGAACACCAGCAGGCAGGCCCCGGCGATCAGCAGGACGACAGCGCCCCAGTCGTCATCGTGAATCCCCGTCACGTCGGCCGTACAGCCCGGGAGGCAGTAGACTCCGAGAAGACACGTGCGGACCAAGAGACTGCCCCACGTCCATCGTGACGACCGCACGGGAACACCGCATGCCGCATCCGCTCCCCCTGCGGCCTCTTGTCGCACTGCGGCTTTGGTTCCAAACATCTCGACAGCCCCCGAGTACTTCCCTTTGGTAACAGACGAGCAGCAGGCCTTGGGTAGAAAACTCCGCCAACCGTTTTTCAGCTGGCAACAGGCCCTGGCCCCCGGCGGCGAAGGACCCCACAGAGTTCGGTGAGCCCCAGCGGATGCGGAACCGGCTCGAGGGTGTCTGGCCACTCCCATCGCTCGACGGCGAAGAGCGCTCGCATCGCGGCAGGCGGGCAGGCAAACGGGGGCCCGGTTTCGCTTTCGGTCTGCATGAAGGCCGCCAGCAACTGCCCACCGGGGGCGAGCCATTTCGCCAACCGCTTCTCGTAGCACCCCCACCGCGCCGGAGTGAGGGCGCAGAGGCAGGTCTGCTCGTAGATCGCATCGAAGGGCCGCTCGGGCTGGTAGTCAAAGAGATCAGCCTCCTCGACCGCAGCGGTGAGCCCCTGGGCAGCCAGGGAATCGCGGACGCACTGCACGGCCGCAGGAGCATAGTCGAGACCGGTGACGTCGAAGCCAGCCCCCGCCAGGGCCAGCACCTCATGCCCTCGCCCACAGCCGGGCACCAGAATGCGACATGGGGCGAGCGCGCCATCGCGCAACCAGGCGAGCAGGAGCGGGCTTGGACTTCCGCGGTCCCAGCCTGTCGTTCCCTCGTCGTAGCGGGCCTGCCAGTAGCCGCTGGTGAGCGCACCTTTCGGACCGCATGCAGCCCCGGTCGACGACGTCATCGGGTCTGGGTCCGAGCCCGCGTTAGCCATCACCACCCCCAACTTCTTTGTTGGCCATCTCGCAACTGATTGTTGGGACAAGATCCCCATCAGCCGTAGAGGTCGATCGCCTGCACGATCTCATCGATCCGGTTGCCCACACTCACGGCACGGTTGGCGAAGCTGGCCCGGCTCACCCCCCGACTGCCCAGCACTTCGTTGAAAAGGGCCTGGTCCGTGGTGTGATAGGCCACGGTCGCATTGGGATCTTTGAGTTGGTGCCCTGTCAGGATGCAGACCACCCGCTCATCTTTGCCAATCACCCCTTCGGCAACGAGCTGCTTCGCGCCGGCCACACTCGCCGCGCTAGCCGGCTCACAACCGAGCCCGCCCGCACCCACCTGGGCCTTGGCGTCGAGAATCTCCTGCTCAGACACTTCGCGGACCACTCCGTCGCAGGCTTCCAGCGCCCGCAGACATTTATTGAGGTTCACCGGGCGGTTGATCTCAATGGCCGAGGCAATTGTGTTGGCCCGCTTTTCGAGACGGTCGAGTTCATCGTAGTAGTGGCAGGCGGGCGCGAGGTCTGCCTTGCCCCCTCCCCACCGCAGTCCACGGCGGGTGTAGAGCTCGTAGAGTGTGTTGGCGCCTGCGGCGTTGATCACCGCCAGACGCGGCAGGCGATCGATCAGCCCGAGCTCTTTGAGTTCGATGAACGCCTTCCCGAAGGCCGACGAGTTGCCGAGGTTGCCACCCGGTACCACGATCCAGTCGGGCACCTCCCACCCCAGGGCCTCCAGCACCCGGAACATGATCGTCTTCTGGCCTTCCAGCCGGAACGGATTCACGCTGTTGACGAGGTAAATCCCGAGTTTGCCGGCCACTTCCTTGACCCGCGCCATCGCGTCGTCGAAATCGCCGGCAATCTGGATCGTCAGAGCACCGTAGTCGAGAGCCTGCGACAGCTTACCGTAGGAGATCTTGCCGGAGCCGATGAAAATGATGCCTCGCATCATCCGGGTGACCGCGCAGTAGACGGCCAGCGACGCGCTGGTGTTGCCCGTAGAGGCGCAGGCCGCCCGCTTCGCCCCAATCATGCGGGCGTGCGTAAAGGCCGCCGACATGCCGTTGTCTTTGAACGAGCCCGACGGATTGAGCCCCTCGTACTGCAGATGCAGTCGGCCGGGCCGCACCCCGACAAAACTCCCTACGCTGTCGGCCACTGCGAGCAGCGTCTGCCCCTCACCGATCGTCACGATTGACTCCCGGGGAGCAAACGGCAGCAGTTCGTGGAACCGCCAGACACCGCTGAAGGCCACCGGATCGCTCCGTCGCATCCATTTGGTTTCGAAATGTTCGAAGGACGAAGGCGGACGGCTGCGACCCCAATCGTAGGCGATATCGAGCAGGTTGCCGCAGGACGGACAGGCCGTGTGCACCTCGTCAACCCCATAGGTTGAGCCGCAGGCGGGGTCGATACACCGCTGAAAGGCCACCTCTGTTTCCAACGACGCTGCCACTCGACTTCTCCAAATCCTCTACACCCGCGGGCGGCTGCACGCCCGGCGACGGCGGATCGAACGCAGTTGCCATCTGTCCGACGTCTCTTGGCTCAGTGTCGCACCAGGCGGGCCGTGAGGGTAGGGCAGCCAGGCGACGTTTTTCCGCGTGCCCCCGCTGTGGCCCCGCCACCTGCCAGTTTGACAGGCGTTCGTCCCCGCTATAGTGTGCCTTAACTCGGGGTGGTCTTTGAGAAAAAGGATGACGAAACCGTGACCAGACGCATGACCGCGGCAGAGGCGAAGCCGTTCAAACTAGCTCTGCTGGACCTGCGGGCCCGGCTGAGAGGCGACGTGTCAGCCCTCGCCAACGAAGCTCTCCGGACCTCGATGGCCGAAGGTGGCGGTGCGTCGGCGATGCCGATCCACATGGCCGACATCGGATCCGACGCCTTCGAGCAGGAATTTACGCTCAGTTTGATGGCCAACGAAGAAGACACGCTCGAGGCCGTGGAGCGGGCGCTCGAGCGGATTCGGCTCCGTACTTACGGGTCGTGTGACGAGTGCGGCGGTGTGATCACCAAAAAGCGATTGACCGCGATTCCCTTTGCCGATCTCTGCATTCGCTGCGCTGAAGCGAGCGGAGGCAGCGGATCGTCCAGTCAGTACCCTCGTCGCCCCCGGTAGCGGGCAACGGACACCGAGCAGCTTCAACGGGAAGCCTCCTGCAGGCCAGCGATCGTCGGCAAGAGCCCGCCCGCGATGCTCAGTTCGGACCTAAAGACCGTGGATGGCTGCCGGTCGTTCCTCTGGTCGCCGCGGGACGCTTCGCGATACGCTCCCCACAGGAGAGCCATCGGGCTCGCGAACACTCCCCCGCCCCCCCCCCCCCACGCCCCCTTGAAAAGGATTCGCATGCGAGGTGCCCTCGCAGGTTGGCTGCTGTTTGCCGCGGCTGCGGTAATGGCCACTGCCTCAGACCTGCTCTCGAAAGAGTGGGTCTTTCAAAAGCTGGGGATGCCCGGAGATCAACCAGCGATCGTGGTGCTGCCGGAGATGCTGAGCCTCCGTACCAACCTCAATGAGGGGGCCCTGTTTGGCATGGGGCAAGGGCTGGGACTGATGTTTGCTGCGATTTCGTTCGTGGCGCTGACCGGCATCGGCGTGATGGTGTTTCGGATTGGTCGTCATCGCGCTGCGGGAGACGCATCGGCGATCGATCTCTGGTCGCTCACCGCATTGGGGCTGATCACCGGCGGCATTCTCGGCAACCTCTACGATCGCCTGGGGCTCCCGGGACTAACCTGGCACGCCCCGGCCGAACGATTTGGCACCCCGGTGTTGGCGGTTCGCGACTGGATTCACTTCGCGATCGAAGGCGTCATCGACTGGCCGATTTTCAACCTCGCCGACGCCTATCTTGTGGCCGGCGCCGCCATTCTCGTCGTCGTCTCGCTCTTCCAACCGAGAGTGGTCGGCGAGAGCGAAACACCTGAGCCCACACAACCATGACCCACCACCCCCACGATCTCGCTACCCGACTCGACGCCGCCCTCGCTGCGGTAGCCGCCGCTTCAGCCTCGACGCTCGAACGGTTCTGTGACCCGTCGTTGGCGGTCGACCTGAAATCGGATCGTTCGCCAGTCACCGAGGCAGACCGAACTGCGGAAGCGATTCTCAGACAGCGGTTGCTCGATGCCTTCCCGCAGGACAGCTTTCTCGGCGAAGAATCGGGGTCGGCAACAGGCACGTCGGGATACGAGTGGATCGTGGACCCGATCGACGGCACCAAGTCGTTTATACGTGGGGTGCCGCTGTACGCCCCCCTGGTG
>JBMTLP010000248.1:0-5313 GCA_049433245.1 Pirellulales bacterium | reverse complement strand
GAGCGAAGCAGGATGCGAAGCGAACGCCCGGCTCATGCGGCCTGGGCTCACCCCGAGCGGCCCCGTTGCTCCCTCCACTCAGTACCATAGAAGCGACACCTCTGCGGCTTGAACCACCGACCCACGCCCATGCCACCACGCCAACTCACAGCATACGTCGCCCTGCTCGTCGCGCTACTCGGTAGCTCGTCTCTGCCAGCAGCCGCAAACGACGACACCTTCCGCACCATCATCGCCCCCCTCCTCGCAGAGTCGTGCGGCACCTGCCACGGACCTGACAATGCCGACAGTGGCTTCCGCATCGACCTCCGCGAGCGGGCCGTTGCCGGCGGCGATTCGGGTGCCGCTGGCATCGTGCCTGGCGATGCCGCAGCCAGTGAAATCTTCCGGCGGATCGCGAGCGACGACGAAGACGTTCGGATGCCCGCCGACGGCGAGCCGCTGACGGCCGAACAGCAGGCACTCCTCCGCAGGTGGATCGATGAGGGCGCCGTGTGGCCCGACGATGTGGCTGCGCTTGGCCCCATGCTTCCGAAGTCGGCATCGCAGCCAAACCTAGCGACCACCCACTGGTCGTTTCAGCCCCTTGTGCGACCACCGGTTCCCGCGATCGACGTCGGCTCCAGTAACCCGCTCGACGCGTTCATCGCGGTTGAACTCCGCAAGCAGGGTCTGGCGTTCAATCCCGAAGCGGATCGACGAACACTCATCCGCCGAGTGACCTTTGATCTGATTGGTCTTCCGCCCACGCCTGAGGAGATTGATGCGTTTCTTGCGGCGTGCGACACGGCGGGGTCGGTTGAGCAACCCTACGCTGCCTTGGTCGATCGCCTGCTGGAATCACCCCGCTACGGTGAGCGGTGGGCGCGGCACTGGCTGGATGTGGTCCGTTTTGCCGAGAGCCATGGCTTTGAAATGAACCAGATGCGGCCTAACGCATGGCCGTATCGCGACTGGGTGATCGACGCGTTCAACCGTGACATGCCGTACGACATGTTCGTTCGGCGTCAACTCGCAGGGGACGCGATGGGTGACGACGCTGCCACAGGCTTTCTCGTAGGTGGCGCATGGGATCAGGTGAAGTCGCCCGATCCGATCCTCACCGCGACCCAGCGGGCTGATGAACTGCATGACATGGTGAGCACGACGGGCTCCGCGTTTCTTGGGCTGACAGTGGGCTGTGCCCGCTGTCACGACCACAAGTTTGATCCCGTGCCACAGCAGGACTACTACGCGCTGACAGCGGTGGTGGCGGGCGTCGAGCATGGCGAGCGGCCTCTGGTCGCACCACAGGAGCAGCAACCGGAGCGTGAACAGCAGATTGCCCAGATCGAAGACCAGTTGGCAGCGATCGCGATGCGATCCATCTCCCTTCAACCGCTAGCCCTCGTTTCGACCGACAGCGAAGCCCCACCCCCGCAGCGTCGCGAGGCCGTCGTGACCGGGGTGAATGTCGACGCCTTTGCGCCGATTGAAGCGAGGTTCATCCGCATGAGCGTGCTCGGCACATCGGGCGCTGAGCCGTGCATCGATGAACTCGAGGTCTTCAACACCGACGGCCGCAATGTTGCGATCGACGCTATCCCATCAGCGTCGGGCACCTATCCAGACAACGCGTTCCACAAACTCGAACACATCAACGACGGCATCTACGGCAATGAGAAGTCATGGATTTCCAACGAGGTTGGTAGCGGCTGGGTGCAGCTGGAGCTCCCTGAGCCGCAAACGCTCAGGCACGTGGTCTGGAGCCGAGACCGTAGCCCGTTGCCGAAGTACCGCGACCGCCTGGTCACGGCATACACGATCGCCGTCTCACGCAACGGCAACGAATGGACCACTGTCGCCACCCACGAGGATCGACGGCCCTTCGGGACGCCGACCACGGAGGAAACAGCCGACACGGGCCTCTCCGCGGACGATGCAGCGGAACTCACCCGACTCGCCGAGCAGACGGCCTCCCTGCAGAGGCAGCTCACCGCCCTGACCAGCCCCGCCATGGTCTATGCCGGCACCTTTCGGCAGCCTGGCACCACCCACCGCCTGTTCCGTGGTGATCCCATGCAGCCACGCGAGGAAGCGATGCCGGGAAGCCTCAGCCGCATCGGCACGTCCTGGCAACTTCCTCCCGATGCTCCAGAACAGCAGCGGCGGAAGGCCTTTGCCGAGTGGATCGCTTCTGCAGAACATCCACTCACACCGAGGGTGATCGTCAACCGTCTGTGGCACTACCACTTCGGCACCGGGCTCGTGGATACCCCAAGCGACCTTGGCGTGAACGGTAGTACGCCGAGCCATCCGGATCTGCTCAACTGGCTCGCCTGCGAGCTGATCGACCCCACGATCCACACCGACGATCCCAGCATCGATCGTTGGCGACTCAAAAGGCTCCACCGGTTGATCGTCACCAGCCGCACCTACCGGCAGGCTTCCACGTCGACAGCCGAAGGGCAAAAGCTCGACGCTGGCAGCCGACTGCTGTGGCGGTACCCTCCGCAGCGACTCGAAGCGGAGGCTCTCCGCGACGCGATCCTTGCAGTCAGCGGCAGCCTCAACCTAACCATGGGCGGCCCAGGTTTTGATCTCTTCGTGCCCAACACCAACTACGTGAAGGTGTATGAGACGAAAACGAGCTTCACGAATGACGATTTCCGCCGGATGGTCTACCAATCAAAACCGCGGAGTGAGCTCGACACTTTCTTCGGCGTCTTCGACTGCCCGGACGCGGCCCAAACACAACCTGCCCGGACCGTGAGCACCACGCCACTGCAGGCCCTGAACATGCTCAACGGCGACTTCCTCCTTGACCAGGCGGACAGATTTGCCGAACGGCTCAAGCGAGAGGAGGGCACGGACCCGGGAACCCAAGTCGACCGTGCGTTCGCCCTCGCCTTCGGCCGCCCTGTCACGCCAGCCGAGCGTTCAGCAGCGCTCTCCCTCATCGACGAGCACGGCCTGCACCTCCTCTGCCGCAGCCTCTACAACGCCAGCGAGTTCATCACCGTGCGGTAACGGCGCTCGTGGCCGGCACAGCACCACCGCAGCCGCCCACCAAACGGCCCTTACGGCTGCCGTTCGCGAGTCTGCCCCCGCAGGTGTCGATCCAAGAACGCGCGGACACGGGCTTCGGTGTCTGGGCTCTCAAACCCGCCGTGACCACCTCCTTCGATTGAGATCAACTCCGACTCCACGCCGGCCGCTCGCAGCGCGGAGTCGAACTGCACCGACTGCTCGTAGGGCACCACACGGTCCTCGGTGCCATGCAGAATCAGAAAGGGGGAGTCGTCGCCGGTGATGTATGTCTGAGGTGACGCCTCGCGGGCCGCGTCCTGACGCTCCAAGATGGGACCTCCCAGCATCTTTGATTCTGGTGATGTGGCGGCGTTGTGATCGATGGAACTTGGAAAGTCGCCCATCGTGAGCAGGTCCGCAGGTCCGAAGTAGTCCACCACGCACGTCACCCGACTGCTCATGTCAGGGAAGGCTCCGAGGCTGCCTTCAACCGCCGCGACATCGCCCGATGTTCCCAGCATGGCCACTAGGTGGCCACCAGCAGAGCTACCGATGACAGCAATCCGCTCAGGGTCGATGCCATACGTGCCTGCGTTGCCACGCAGCCAGCGAATCGCCGCCTTACAGTCGTGAATCTGCGCGGGCCATGTCGCATCTCCGCTGAGCCTGTAGCCGATCGACGCGCCGACAAACCCGCCGCTGCGAACAAACGGGAGCACACGTCCTGCACCAGCAGCCTTGTCACCATTTTGCCAGCCACCGCCATGAATGAAGACCACCAGCGGAAGCCTGTCACTAGCGGGTGTCTTGGGAAGATAGAGGTCGAGCCGCTGCCGCGGGTGATCGGTGCCCGCGTAGACGAGGTCTCGCTTGGCAATCACATCGTCAGGCACCTGAGGGCCGTTTCCACCCGGGGTGCCCGGTCGCCTCAGGACTCGGCGGACAAAGTCATCGTGCTCACCGCGCGACACAGCACCATCTCCATTGGCATCCAATCGCCCAAAGTTACCTCGCACGCCGGAAGGAAGTTCGTCGCGGCTCAGCTGGCCGTCACCGTTTCGGTCCCAGCGGTCAAAGTTCTCGCGAGGATCGGGCTGCGCAAACGCAGTCGCGACCAAGCAGCAGCACCATACAACGGCAGCGGGCATGTGTTTCATCATGTTTGACACCTGGATGGCGCTCTCGAGGACCTGGACAGACAGCATCGTCACCCGCACACTACTGCGGCTGAGGCCCGAATGCGATGGCTCGACTGAGAAATGAGCTCCCTCCTCAACGACTGAGCAGCGATGCCCCGCGAACGCGACTCCGACAAACGCCAACGGGCCGAGCAGGTTCTTGCTGAGCTCGACCACGGGTACCCAAACGCTGCAACGGAACTCGACTTTGGCACGCCGTTCGAGCTCCTTGTCGCCACGATTCTCTCAGCGCAAGCCACCGACGTGAGCGTCAATGCCGCCACGCCGGCGCTGTTTGCCCGCTATCCCGACGCGGTCGCACTCGCTCAGGCGACGCCAGATCAGGTGGAACCCTTCATCAAGACGATCGGTCTGTTTCGCAACAAGGCCAAGAACATCATCGCTGCAGCCAAGCGGATCGTCGACCTGCACGATGGTGACGTGCCCGAAGACTACGATGACCTCCTCGCCCTCCCCGGCGTCGGCCGCAAGACCGCCAACGTCGTCGCCAGCAACGCCTTTGGCCGACCAGCCATCGCTGTCGACACGCATGTTGGCCGGTTGGCTCGCCGACTGAAGTTCAGTCGTCACGAGGATCCCAACAAGGTGGAGAAAGATCTGGAGTCACTCTTTCCCCAGGAGCGGTGGACCTTCCTGCACCACGCCCTGATCCTGCATGGCCGCCGCGTCTGCCATGCTCGCACCCCGTCGTGCGAAGCCTGCTCACTGTCTCCGCTTTGCCCAAGTGCCAAGACCGCGTAAAGCGGATGGGCGGTCGCTGTTACGTTGAGAGCAGGGTCCCTGCCGGGCTATTCTTGAGCCATGGGGAACCACTGCATGTATCAACCACTCAGCCACGCCGGACGTCACCTGCTCGATCGCCGCCAGTTCCTCCAGCATGGCGGCACGGGGCTGGGCGGCATCGCCCTCGCCGCGTTGCTCGCTGCAGAGGGCCGCACAGCGTCGTCCGAGAACGCTGCTGCCGACGGCCCGATTCGCCCCGTCATCGATCCGGCCGCTCCCTACGCACCTCGGCTTCCGCACTTTGAGCCCAAAGCCAAGAACGTGCTGCTGATCTTCTGCTCAGGCGCTATCTCGCATGTCGACACATTCGACTACAAGCCGG
>JBMTLP010000247.1:0-5326 GCA_049433245.1 Pirellulales bacterium | reverse complement strand
CGCCATGCCGCTGAAGAGAATGACAAAGGCACAAAGAGCGAGTCGTGATTGCTGAGTGCGCATGGTGTTGAGAGGAGGTTTGAGAGAAAAGATTCGGCCTAAGGAATAGGGCGCGGCGACTGCACTCATCCCACCCCCTCGCACGTAGTCTACAGGAGGTGCGGCGGACGGTGGCCGCACGACCCGCTCATCGCCTGCTCACAGGCGTGTCCATACATCGAATGCTCGGCCTCCCCCAGACTCTGCTCGAGAGACAGTTTTCAGCTGCCCAGTTGATCCGGATTGAGTGCCATCAGGTCCTCCACCACGAACAGTCCGTCCTTGCGGATCGTTTCGTTGTCAAACCGGATCTCACCGCCGCCAAACTCGGGCCGCTGGATGCAGACCAAATCCCAGTGGATCTCGCTGCGGTTGCCGTTGTCGGCCTCCTCGTACGCCTGGCCGGGGGTGAAGTGGAAACTCCCGGCGATTTTTTCGTCGAACAGGATGTCTTTCATCGGCTGCAAGATGTGGGGATTGAAGCCGATTGCGAACTCACCAATGAACCGAGCCCCTGCATCTGCGTCGAAGATCTCAGCCAAACGGTCGCCACCGACCGTCGCGGTCGACTCCACGATGCGGCCGTCTTTGAACGTCAGCCGCACGTTTTCAAACGGCACGCCGCGGTAGATGGTCGGGGTGTTGAAAGCGATCACGCCGTTGACGGAATCGCGGACCGGTGACGTGAAGACCTCTCCGTCGGGAATGTTTCTGTCACCGGTGCAGGGCACCGCGGGAATGTCTTTGATCGAGAACCGCAGGTCGGTTTCGCCCGGGCCAATGATGTGCACGCGATCAGCGCGGTTCATGCGAGCTTGGAGTTTCGATGCCGCGGTCGCCATACGGCCGTAGTCGAGGCAGCAGACGCGAAAGTAGAAGTCTTCAAACTCATCGGTGCTCATGCCCGCGAGCTGAGCCATCGATGGAGAGGGCCATCGCAGCACGCACCACTTGGTGTGTTTGACGCGCTGTTCGAAGTGCACGGGCTTCTGATAGTGCCGTCCAAAGAGCTTCATCGACGCATCGCCTACGCAGGCCATTTCGCTGGCATTGTCCGCACCGCGAACGCCGATGTAGGCGTCCATCGCTTTCATGCGGTAGTTGACAGTGTCGGCCCAGGTGGTGATCTGCGATTCGGCTGCTCCATCGACGAGCGTTCGCATCACGCGCGTGGAGCGGAGGGCGACATGCGGGATCGCACCGACCGCCCGAGCGGCCTTGATCGCCGCGCACACAAACGCCTCCGGAACATCAAAGGCCTCGATGAGCACGTGCTCGCAAGCTGCCAGGGTGGTTGAGTGCGTGACGAGAAGTTCGGCGAGAGCCGAGAAGCGAGGGTCGTTCATGAGAACCACTTGGTGAAGGGAACAGGGAGTGGGGACGGGGGCTCAGCTGCGACATGCTAACTGATTTTAGCGGCACTCGGGCCCCAGCCAGCCGGGCCTATCACGCTCGGGCCAGCCATCAAACAGGGCTGCAGCCGGGAGCTAGATGGCGCGGGGAGAGGAAGGGTGCAGAGCATGCAGATAGTCAGAAGCGGCTGCTGGTGGAAAAGTGGCTCAGTTGAGGAAGGGAGGTTATCCTCCGAAACGAAGGTACTCTTGGGAGAGTTTGTCAGGGCCTGTCCTCCAACACATCTGAATACATGAAAATGAAGCGTTTCATCACCGTCGCGATGGCGGCAATGGTCGTGCTGTTGAGTTCTGCCGATACCGTCGATGCGAAGAACTTCTTTGGGCGGTTGCCTGTAGTCAAACGCGTTGGCTCGTATCGGAGGAGCCTCGAGCTTCAGCAGCGTGTGTCCGCACAGAACCAAGAAATCGCTGACCTGAGTGCTGTCGTTGGGGAGCGAGATCAGACGATCGCTGGTCGCGAATCGCAGATTGCTGAGCAGGGTGGCACGATCACCAAACAGCAGGCATCGATTGCCGAGATGGATGCGGCACTGAAGAGCAAGGCGGATGAGAGTGCGGCGCAGCAGGCAGCGATCGCTCAACTCAATGCCCAGCTCGCCGCAGCCAACGAGCAACTGGAAGCGAGCCGGCGGGAATACAAAGCAGTGAGCGATGCCCTCGAGGCAGCCACGAAGCGCAGCGAAGAGTTGGTGCAGCAGAGCGAGCAACAAAAGGCCCAGCTTGCTGAGGTTCAGGCTGCACGTGACGAGGCGCTGGCTTCGGTCGAGGCGTTGAATGGAAAGCTGACGAACACCGAGCAACAACTCATTGCGGTGACTGAGCAACTCAACGAAAAGGCGATGGCTCTACTGGAGTCAGAAAAACGACGTGAAGAATCAGAAGAAAAGCTGAAGGAACTCGTGACGTTGGCTGCGATCCGAGATGAATCTTCGTCAGAGACGGAAGCTGGCGACAGCGATGCGGGTGGTGAAGGGAAGGACGATCCCGCCCCGCCGGCAGAGTGATCCTCGCCAGAGTCACATCCGCCAGAAATCGACTCGGAAATGTGCTGGGTATGTCGAGTCCACGGGCACACGCGCTGAGCGACGCCCACACCGCCACGTAGACCGACCGCTAGGTTGGGCTTATGACATCGAAGAAGGCGACGCATACGCTCGATGGCGATCCGCGTGTGCCGCGACGGGCGATCTGGGAACGCGTGGAACGTGTGGAACGCATGAGCGATGTTTTGCATCGCCAACGCTGCAAGTCGCTGGGTTGGCCGGGCGATGCACGAATGCTTCGTAAACTCGTGTGGCTCGTTGTAATGCCTGTGTTCGTGGTCACTGGCAGCGTTGGCTGTGCGACCGGCGAGGAGCGATCGACGTGGCCGTTTGAGTTTGGCTCACGATCGCCGCGGCGCGTGCCCCCATCACCGTCTTTCTGGCAGGCGATTCCATGGGGTTCGACCAGGACAGCGTTCTCTACACCGGTTGGGGGAAGATGCTTCCGCAGTTCGTCGGATCTGGAGTGGCGGTCTACAACAACGCCGCTCCCCTTGCGCCCCGTTCTCCCAGTGCGTGCCAAACTTGAGGGTTGCTGAGCGTCTCTTTTTACAAGCGAAGGTGTGCGATGCGAACGTCGTGGGGTGTGTCGATCGGGAAACGTCTGGCTCGTGTGGCGATGACCGTGGTTGCAGTGTTCGGCTTCGCGGGAGGCTTGTCTGCCGACGAGGCTGGCTGGCGGGAGCTTTTCAACGGTCGCGATCTCACGGGATGGCAGGCGAATGCCCATCCGGAATCGTTTTCCGTCGTCGACGGGGTGCTCAAAGTTCACGGTGAACGTGGCATGGCGCACCTCTTTTATGTTGATGAGTCAGGTCACGACGTCATCATTCGAGACTTTGAGTTGCGGGCCGTGGTGCGATCGGAGCCCAACTCCAACTCAGGTATTTTCTTTCACACCAGCCGCGACCTGCGAAACGGGAAGTACCTCGACAAGGGCTACGAGGTTCAGCTCAACAGTGCCGACAACGAGCGTCGGAAAACGGGTAGTCTGTATGACATCGCCGACGTTGATGAATCGCCCGTCGATGAGACCATCTGGTTTGAGATGCGGATTCGCGTGGAGGGGAAGCGGATCCAAGTATGGACCGACGGGCAGCACGTGCTCGACTACACCGAACCGCCAAACCCCGACCGCAAGCCGGCGCGAGCCAAGCGGCTGATCGATCCAGAGGGTGGGGCGATCGCGCTGCAAGCGCACGACCCGGGAAGCATTTTCTACTTCAAGCAGATTCAACTGCGGGCTTTGTGATCGCTGGCGGTGGGGCGATCGCGTCTATTTTCGCGGCGACGATGAAGTCGTTTTCCGAAAGTCCACCAATGGCATGCGTCGTGAGTTCAATCCACACCCTGCGATACCCCTCGAGGTGGAGATCGGGGTGATGCTGCTCCCGCTCCGCAAGTGCTCCAACGTTGTTGAGGAGGCGGATGCCCTCGCGAAAGTTGTTCAGCTTCCAGTCGCGGCGGATTCGCGTTGCGTCGTGGGTGAGCCTCCACTGCGGCACGGCGACGAGCAACGCATCAACTGCATCCGGCGCAAGCGGCGGTACGCCGCCCTCGCAGGGCACGCACGCTTTCGTGGTCAAATCACTGGCTGAAGGAGGCTCGGTCATCATCAGTTAGCCGATCGTGGTCGAGAGGATTACGGTGGCAGAAATGGACGGGGTAACGTGGGCTTTCTGAATGGTCCGGTCACCCCTACATGGCGAAGGAGGCGAGCCGAATCACGTTCCCTCGATTCGTGCAAGTCTAACAGGTTGAGGTCCCTCCGCAGTCGGAAAGCAGCGACACCGAGTTGCTCGGCACCACGACGGGAAGGTCGGACACCTTTGGCGAGTGGAATGCACGCAGAGCAAACGAAGCGGCTGCTGATTCGTCGTGTGTTGCGGCAGTAGCGTTGCGTCGGCATGATCACGGCTGGCGATGGCGTTCGATCGTTTTGGGGGGAGGGAATCCAGATGGTGATTGGTAAGCGTTTGACGCTGGTGGTTGGCTTGGTGGCCGGGATCTGCTGCGGAGTTGCGTGCGGGCAACCGACTCTGCCTGAGGGCGTCGCCGCTGAGCGAAATGTGCCCTACGTTGAAGGGGGGGATGAGGCTCAGGTCCTCGACATCTACTTTCCGGAGGACGTCAGCGAGTCAAAGCCACTGCTCGTCTGGATCCATGGCGGTGGCTGGCGAGGCGGCAGCAAGGATGACGTGCCCTGGATGCACCAGCTACGCCGAGGCTATGTGGTGGCGAGCGTGGAGTACCGCTTCAGTCAGAAGGCGATTTTTCCTGCACAGATCGACGACTGTTTGGCGGCGATTCGCTTCCTCCGCAAGCATGCAGCGAAGTACGGGATCGATCGCGCGCGAGTCGGCGTGGGAGGGGCGAGTGCGGGTGGCCATCTTTCGGCCCTCGTTGGCACGGCCGGCGGCACGGGGAGCTTTCTGCCCGTCGGAGGGCATGATGACTTCCGGGACGGCGTGCAGGCTGTGTGCGACATCTTTGGCCCGACCGATTTCTGGACGGTGATCCAGCAGGCTCAAGACGATCCCAATGTGCGAAACATTTTTTCTTGGAACGATGGCGATCCGTATTCGCTGCTGATCGGTGGTGGCTTGGGGGAAGACAAGGAACGCTGCACGGCAGTCAGCCCGGTGACCTACGTTTCCGAGAAGAGTCCCCCGTTCCTGATCCTGCATGGCGACCATGACACGCTCGTGCCGTACGCCCAGAGTGTGGAACTCGCTGAGAAACTGAAGGCTGCTGGTCGAGATGTGGTACTGCAGAGGCTGCCGGGGGCCGGCCACGGAGGGCCCGCCTTCAGCCTGCCCGCCGTTCGGG
>JBMTLP010000246.1:0-5371 GCA_049433245.1 Pirellulales bacterium | reverse complement strand
CTTGGTGCAGGTCCTCGGCGATCGCGACACCGACGGCATGCCTGATGCTGGCTTCGAGGCGATGCTTGGATTCGTGGATGTGATCGAAGTGCATCCGCCGGCACAGATCTTTCAAAAGCAGCAAGCGCTCGACGATCCACGAAAACCACCGGCCACCATCTTCACTTGGATGCAGATGCTCAACCTGGGCTACCGAGTGCCAGGCGTGGTCAACACCGACGCGCACTACAACTTTCATGGATCGGGCTGGCTGCGAAACTACATCAAGAGCCCCACCGACAACCCGGCTGAAGTCGACGTGTCCGACATCGTGCGGGCAAGCGAACTCGGCGAAATCGTGATGACCAACGGCCCATTCCTCGAGGTCGTGGCCAGCACGGGCGACGACGAGACGATCGCCGGCCCAGGTGGGCAACTCTCCGCCGTCGACAATGAAGTCTCCCTCAGCGTGCGAGTGCAGTGCCCAAACTGGTTTGATGTCGACCGTGTGCAGGTCTTCGTCAACGGGCGAGCGGATCAGGCGCTGAACTTCACCCGCCGTGAGAATCCAGAATGCTTCTCACGCGAGGTGATCCGCTTCGAGCACTCCATCCCTGTGCTGCTGCAGCAAGACGCCCACCTGATCGTGTCCACGATTGGTGAGGAATCGCAGCTCGGGATGGTAATGGGCCCAGATCACGCGGGGAGCAAACCCGTCGCCGTCAGCAATCCGATCTTCATCGACATTGACGGCAATGGCTTCCGCCCAAACGGCGACCTACTCGACCTGCCGATCCCGCACCAGGAAAAGCCGACGATGCGGAAGCATGCGGATGGTCATGATCACCCCCACGATCACGACGCTGCCCCTACGCTTCCATCGTTTGACGCCAGCGACCGCTGAGCTGGCGATCCCTGTCAACCAACGCGGCACTACTCGCTCGAGATTGCCTGCAAGAGATCGAGCCGAGACGCCCGCCGCGCTGGCAGCCAGGCTGCTCCTGCCGTGACCAGAATGGCCGCGCCGAGATTGAGCGCGATCAGTCCGGGCCGCAGCGACATCTGCACCGGATAACCGAGGAGGGGCTGACTCGAGATCTGGATAAACAGTGCGGTCGTGATCCCACCAAATGTGCCAATCGCTCCTCCAGCGGCGCCCAGCAGGACGCTCTGAATCACGACCAAGCGTGTGACTTGCCCACTTGTCATGCCAACACTCCGCAACAGGCCAATCGTGCGGGTCTTTTCGAGCACATTCATCGTAACGGTGTTGGCAACACCCAAACTGCCTACCACGAAGCCGAGCATCAATATCGACTTGAGCGACCCCACGATGCCTTGCACAACCCGATCGATCATCGATTGCATCTCCGCGAAACTGCGGGCCAGCATGCCGTGCTCATTGGCCAGCTGCTCAAGCGGTTCCTGCAGGGCTGCCGCCTGCCCCGGCTCCGCCGTCACCAGCAGGACCTCAATCGCCTCGAGCCCAAACAGCGTACGGCCCGCGTCGCGACTAACGTGGACAGCCACCCCCCCCGACATGAAGTCGACCACGAGCGCTGCCACCTTGACCTTGGTTGTGCGGCCATAGACCTCGACAGCAATCTCGTCACCTGGCCGAATACCGGTCTTCTGCGACAAGGCGGTGCCGACAAAAGCCTCACCCCGCAACAGAGCCTCTCGCGCCGCCTCCTCATCCAGACCGATCACATCCAGCGGCAGCGTCGATTCTGCTCCCGGGAGATCGCGGGCCACCACCACACAGGCCACTCCCGCCGCTCGCCCCGTAGCCACAGCGATGGCCTCAACTTTCGCCACGCCTGGGATATCACGAGCCAACGCGTCTATCGACGCCGCATCCGGGCCAGCCTGAGGTGGCATCGCTCCCAGTGCACCGGCTTGCACGACGAGCCAGTCGGCTTGCATCCATCCGTCATACCAGTCGAGCACATTGTCGACGTTGTCTCGGATCGCGTGACCAAGACCGATACCGTTGCTGACGGCTACCACGAGCACCCCCGTGGTGAGGGCCGTACGCACGGGCTGCCGCATGATCTGCTCATGCGCGATCCTGGCTTCGATCCACCAGCGTCGAGGTACCAACCGCACGAGCCCACTTGATACCCAGGGGAGAACCACGGGCGTGATCCCCACAAAGGCAAGCATCGTCACGGTTCCCGCCGGAACCGACGCTCGGGGCGGCACCAGCTCGAAGAGGACCGCCAGCAAGATCAGCGCCGCGATACACCAGAGCGACACCGCACCGAGCAGATACCGCAGCGACACACCCCGTGCCGGTGGTGGCGGGGCCTGGGCGATCCCCTCGAGAAGCTCCACCTGGCCTGCCTCCCGAGCTGGCCACCAGGCTGCAGCCATCGCCACCGCCGGCCCCATGAGCATCGCCACGGCTACGATCCTGGGGTCGTAGGTGAACTCCGTGAGCGACGCACTGAGGGCTCCTGCGATGCCGCTGGCAATCGGTCGCGCTGCGAGCAAACCGAGGCCCGCCCCAACGACGGCCCCGACCGCGCCGAGCAGGGCCGCTTCGATAAGCACCGTGCGGCGAAGTTGACGGGCTGTTCCTCCGAGAAGACGCACGAGCGCGAGCCCGCGGCGTCGCTCCGTGACATTCATCAACATTGCGTTGACCACGATGAACCATGACATCGCCACCGTGAGCCCCGTCACGAAATCGAGCCCCAAGTCGGCGGCGCGCAACACATCCTCAGCCATACTCGCTCGACCCGCTGGTACGGCTGCCGAGAGCGACTCGGGCAGGCGGTCCGAAACCGCCCTCAGCACCTGCGGCCGAGACGCGTCTGGTTTGAGCACCAATCGCACGCGATCAACCAACCCAAGCGAGCTGCTCATGTCGGAGAGCGCCGCAATCTCAACAACGACTCCACCGCCGGCTGAAAAGGTGGCCAGCGACGCCGACTCCGCGAGGCCGGTCACCTGCATCCGCTTGATTCCACGTCGGGCAAACATCAGCAGCTCATCGCCGACGCCAAGTTTCAACGAGGCAGCCAGTCCGGTATCGAGGACGACTTCGTCGGGGGCGATGCAGGGCTCACCTTCGGAGAGCGAGAGCAATCCTTGGGCGACAAGGGTGCTGCAGTCGACGCCCATCGCGATCTCACGAACCCGCTTCTCGCCAACCCGCAGCAGCGTGGGCCGATAGAACAACGGAATGATCGCCCGCAGCCCTGGAATATCTCCAAGACTCGGCAGGTCTTCGATCGAAAAACGGCTTTCCTCGACCGAGGTGACTTCGATCGACGGGGCTCCCTCGATCGCCTCTGTCAGGCGGCGATACCCGGCGCGAGATGCGTCCGCGGCGACCCATGTGGCGACCACGGCTCCCACGGCCACGGCCACGCTGGCCACTGTCGCCAAGGCGCGACCAGGCCGCATCGCCCATTGTCGCACCAAGAGGTGTCCCAGCCTCATGCCTTCACCACTTCAGTCGCGGAAGGCTGCGGTGTGTCTTTCTCAATCTTCCCGTCACGCATCTGAATGACGCGAGTGGCGGCGTTCGCCACAGTAGGATCGTGGGTCACGAGCACAACCGTTTGTTTGTCGCACAGCACGAGCCTCGAAAGAAGTTCGATCACGTTTTGTGAGTTGGCCGAGTCGAGGGCACCGGTGGGCTCGTCGGCCAGCAGGATCGCGGGCTTTGTCACGAGGGCTCGGGCGATTGCAGCCCGTTGTTGCTCGCCCCCCGAAACACTGTCTGGCCGGTGGTCGGCTCGGTGCTTCATCCCCACCTGCTCGAGCGCGGCCATCGCGGCGTCGCGACAAATCATCCTCGGCTGGCCATCGAGTTCGAGCGGCAATGCAACGTTTTCTGCGAGGGAGAGTTCGGGCAGCAGGTTGTAGCGTTGAAATACAAAGCCGATCCGGCGGCGGCGGAGGAGGGCGAGTTGCTCATCGTCAAGGCTCGCGAGATCGACCCCTTCCAGCACGACACGCCCCGCGGAAGGCCGCGTGATGCCACCGAGCATGTGCAACACGGTGCTCTTTCCGGAGCCAGAAGACCCCGTTATCGCCAGGAAGGTTCCCTGTTCAACGGTGAACGCCACATCGCTGACAGCATGCACTCCGACGGCCGAACCCGCCTCGGAACCAAACGTCTTGCTGATGTGCTCCGCTGCGAGCACCGCCATCCATAGCCTCCGTCACGTTAGGGAAACCACACAGTCGAGGCAAAAGCTCGCACGCAGGGAGCCTGCAACCTCTTGCCCATTCAGCACCTAGCAGACGGATTCCCACCGAAATCCGCAAGATCGTCACGGAAGACTGAACCAATCAGGAAAGTTTTTCCGATGACAGCAATACGTCCGCGCCGTCACGTTCCTCCACAACTTGAACCGCTACCGCCTGATGACAAACGTCACGATCGCGATACGCGGACGGCTTCTCCTTGTGGGCCTCGCCTGCATGCTGGCGACGATCACGCAGGCTCTTGCCCAGACGCCCGCGCCTCCCACCGAGATGACGCTCGAGGCCACCGCCGTCCCGCCCACGGTGATCTCACCTGACGCCCCAACCACACTCCCGGAGTTTGAGTCGATTGCGCTTCGCAGTCATCCTCACCTTCGATCGGCCATGGCTGCTGTTGAGGCGGCTCGCGGCCAAGCCGTCCAGGCGAAGCTCTACCCGAACCCAGTGATCTCGGGTGGATCGCCGCAGATCTCGGGTGCCTACAGCCAGTGGTATGGGTTTGCCACGCAGGAGCTTGTCACCGCCGGAAAATTGCGACTCGCGCAGCAAGCCGCCCTTCGCGAGGTGCAGAAGGCCGAGTACGAGCTGATCCGGGCCCGCTTCGACGTGTTGACCGGGGTTCGTGACGACTTCTACCAGCTCCTCATTGCCCAGCGTCGACTCGACATTTTTAAGTTGCTGCTCGACATCTCCACGCGTTCGTATCGCATCGGCCAAGAACTCGCGAAGGCCGGGGAAGAATCGCGTGCCGACGTGCTCTTTTGGAGCATCGAACGGGATCGAGCAGAGGTTCGCTACCGCAACGCGTCGGTCTACGTCGACGCTGGACGTCGAAGGCTCGCCGCCTCGATTGGCCTCCCACGCGCCGACATCGATCGCGTCGATGGAGATCTTTTTCTCCCTCTCCCCGACTTCGACCTGAAGGCCTTGCAAGAAGCGGTCGTGTTCAACAACTCGCTTCCTCGAGCAGCAGCGGCCGAGGTAGCGAGAGCGCAGTGGGCCACCGAACGAGCCGTTGTTCAGCCGATCCCCAACATCACCTTGCTTGGCGGCTATCAGCGCCAGGTCGACTTACCCCCGGATGACCAAGGGCTCGTTGAACTGATGGTGGAAGTGCCTCTGTTCAATCGCAATCAGGGCAACATTCGCACCACCCGAGCCGAAATCG
>JBMTLP010000245.1:0-5389 GCA_049433245.1 Pirellulales bacterium | reverse complement strand
GACCGGAATCTTCACGAGCGGAGTGCACACGTACGCCGCCACGATCGTGGGCTGGCCGTCGATCGAGAGCGGCACAAAGGTCCGCATCGCTGCGTTGTCTTCGTCGCGCCCGTGGGCCGCATGGTAGATCTCCACCGCCACGCCGTCGTCCCACTCGGCGAAGGGGAACGCCAGTTCGCGAACCGTCGACGACGCGAGCTCGCTCCGCAGCCCAGACACCAGCAGTTTGTTTTCGAAGAACGCGAGGTCCGTGATCGAGTCATCGCGGCGGTTGCGGGCCCGCTGCCCTTCCCCCACCACTTCGTCGGCGGGCGCGTCGCCCAGAACTGCCTTTGAGAAGGCAATCGACTCCAGCGGCAGCCGCGCGATGTGCCCTGCCCCGTCGATCTTGGCAATCGCTGGCTTTCCATCCACAGACACCGCCAGGAAGGCGGTGCCAGTGCGTGGGTTCACTGCCAAGTCATTCACGGTTGCTTCTTGACCACCCAGCGCCGTAGCGACAGCTTTCGGCAGATCGTGGATATGAATCGACGCAGACGCGGGGTTCCCCTCTTTGTCGCCCGTGGCAATCGCCCACACACTCGCGCCCTTGGCGTCCCCAACAAAGAGGATGTCGTCTGGACCCATCGCCAACGTTGTGGCCGATGCCAGCTGCGCGTGCCCTTGCTTGAGCGCCCAGACGTTTGCAGCCTCCGCGGAGGCGGACAGGGCAACCAACAGGGCTGCGAGCCCGTAGACCGAGATGGTGGAGCGTGTCATCAGAGCAATTCTCCAAGCGAAGGGGGCGGTTCGAGCACTTCAACGAGGAACACACAGGATCACTCCCGTCAGCATTCCCCACGTGGCATAGACTACCAGGAGGGCGGACGTTGCGCCGCCCCCCTCGCTTCCTGTCGACCGGAGCCCTGGCCATGCCGCCTCACAAACCTTCCTCCCCAGTTCGACGGACCTTTCTCAAACGCTCCGCGGCGGCCGGGATCGCTGCCACCGCCACGCCTTGGCTGCTCTCCGAGAGCGGACTTGAACGACTTGGTCGCGTGTCTGCAGCTGAGGCGGTGCTCCCTCCCGGCAGCGTGCGGTTCGATGAGGCGATCGAGCCGGTGGTCCGGTTGCTCGAAGACACGCCTCGCAGCCGCGTGATCGAAGAGACCGCCAGCCGAATTGCCAACAATCAACTCTCCTACCGCGAACTGCTCTCCGGCCTGCTCCTCGCCGGGATCCGTAACATCCAGCCGCGGCCCTCGGTCGGCTTTAAATTTCATGCCGTGCTCGTGGTCAACTCGGCACACCTCGCCAGCCTCGCGTCCCCCGACAGTGACCGCTGGTTGCCGATGCTCTGGGCGGTCGATGCCTTCAAGGCGTCGCAGGCTCGCGACACGCAGGAAGGCAACTGGACGATGTCCGCGGTCGACGAGCAGGCCGTGCCCCACGCGGATCAGGCCGCCGCCCGCTTTCGTCAGGCGATGACGGACTGGGATGAAGCTGCCGCCGACGTTGCTGCGGCCGCGATCGCCCGCGACATGCCCCCCGCCGCAGCGTTTGACATCTTCACGGAGTTTGCCGCCCGTGACTTCCGCAGCATCGGCCACAAGGTGATCTACCTTGCCAACGCCTACCGTACGCTGCAGACCATCGGCTGGCAGTCGGCGGAGCCGGTGCTCCGCAGCCTGGCCTACGCGATGCTCAACCACGAGGGGGAGCCAAACCCCGCCAAGGCCGATCTGGAAGCAGATCGTGACGGCCGCCGCAATCGCGAACTCGTGGCCTCCCTGCCTGCAGGTTGGCAAGCGGGGCGGATCGACGCGGGTGCCACCACAGAACTCCTGCACGCGCTCCGCACGGCGTCATCGGCCGATGCCACGGCGCTCTGTGTTGAGCAACTCAAGCAGGGTGTTGGCGCACCATCGATCTATGACGCGCTGTTCGCCGCCTCAGCCGAGCTCACCATGCGGCAGCCTGCCATCGTGCCGCTGCACGCGATGACCACCACCAACGCAATCCATTACTGTGTGAACACCTGCACCAACGACGCCACTCGCCGCTTCCTGCTGCTTCAAAACGTGGCCTTCCTCGCCCGATTTCGTGAGGCCGCCATCGCCCGCGGTGCCCTCGCAAAAGCCTGGATCGACGAGCTCGAGCCCGCCGACGACCAGGCAGCCGACGATGCGCTTCCGCGCGTGTTTGCCACGCTGGGCAAAAACAGCCCAGCCGCCGCACGGCAACTGCTCGCGTACCTTCAGGCGGGGCATTCCGCTGACGCGGCCCTCCGTTACGCACGGCAGCTGATCTTCCTCAAGGGCGACGACGCCCACGACTACAAGTACAGTTCCGCGGTGCTGGAGGACTACCAGCACGTGTCTGCCGAGTGGAGGGATCGCTACCTGGCAGCCGCCCTGTTCAAGATGCGAAACGACAACGAACCCACCACGCCGCTCGTCCACCGGATTCGTGACGCGCTCGCTGCGAGCTGATCATGACCACTGCCTCGCCCTCAGGCGCCCTTGCACCTGCCGGTTTGCCACAGGATCGTCCGTTGCGGGTGATCTACCTCACCAGCGGCGCTGCCGGTATGTACTGCGGCAGCTGCATCCACGACAACACACTCGTCCGAGGTTTGCGGGCCACGGGGGTTGATGTCCAACTCGTTCCGACTTACACCCCGATTCGCACCGATGAGCCCGATGCCAGCGTGCCCCGTGTGTTTCTGGGCGGTCTCAACGTTTACTTCGCTGAAAAGATCCCTGGGTTTGCTCGGCTGCCGCGGTTTCTCACAAGTTGGCTCGATCGCCCTGGCTTGATCCGCGTGGCGACTTCGTTCGGTATCCAGACCGATGCCGCCGACCTCGGGGCGCTGACGGTGTCGCTGCTGCGTGGCGAGCATGGTCATCAGAAGCGCGATATCGACGCCCTCGCCGCCTGGCTCGCCACGCAATCCCCGCCCGATGTGGTGCACTTCACCAACCTGCTCATCGGCGGCTGCATCCCGAGCATCAAGCGGAAACTCGGCTGCCGCATCGTGGTCACCCTCCAAGGTGACGATATCTTTCTCGACTCGCTCCCAGAGCCCCACCGTGGCCGGGCGATCCGTGAGATGCAGCGACTGATCCCCCTCGTCGACCGCTTCGTTGTCAACAGCGAGTTCTACGCTGAGGAGATGGGGCGTCGGCTGGGCATTCCGAGGAAGCGATTTGAGATCACTCCGCTGACCATCGATACCGCCGACTTCACCCCCCTCGACTTGGCCAACCGACATCGCCGCGCCGCCACCTCGCCGCAGCGGACGATCGGCTACTTCGCGCGGCTCGCCCCCGAGAAGGGACTGCACGTTCTGGTGGATGCGTTCTGCCTTCTCAAGGCAAAGCCTGGCACAGACCATATTCGCTTAAAGATCGCGGGTTGGCTGGGGGCTCACCGTCGCGACTACGCCGAGGAGCAGTTTCAACGGATGCGTGATGCCGGCTTGGGCGACGCCTTCGAGTACACCGGCGAGCCAAACCGAGCTGACAAGGTCACCTTTCTCGAGAGCATCGACCTGCTGTGCGTGCCCACGACCTACCGCGACCCCAAGGGTCTCTTCGCCCTTGAGTCTTTGGCCGCCGGCACACCGGTAGTGCTCCCGGCCCATGGCAGCTTTCCGGAAATGCTCGCGCGGCTTGGGGGTGGCCGGCTCGTGCCTCCTGAAGATCCAGCCCAACTGGCTGAGGTGCTACGGGAACTGCTGGCCGACGATCAGCAGCGGTACGAACTCAGTCGCGCTGGCCGCGCGGCCGTGCTCGAGCGTGCGGGACTCCCCGTGCTCACCGAGGCCACCCTCGCCACCTATGCTTCCGTGCTCTCCCCAGCGAGCGACTGAACGTTCGCACCGACGCGCTGCGGACGAGAGCCGTTTGGCAGTGCGTCAACTGCCGCACGAGTTGACGCGGCAAAGCTCCCGTAGCGAGACTGCTGCCACGCCGCTATTCCTCCACACCAGCCTCAGCGACGCTCTGAAGTGCCCTACTCATGCACCTGATCGACGTCGACAACCTCTCCAAGCACTACTTCCTCGGCGGCGGGCGCGTCGAAGCCCTGCGGGGCGTAACGTTCCGCATCGACCGCGGCGAGTTTGTCGCACTCGTGGGGCCGTCAGGGTCGGGCAAGTCGACGCTGATGAACACTCTCGGCTGCCTTGACCGGCCCACCTCCGGGGCGTATCGACTCGACGGCCGGGACGTTGCCGGAGCCGGCGCCGACGAGCGAGCCAACCTGCGAAACATGCACCTGGGCTTCGTCTTTCAAAACTTCAACCTCCTGCCACGAACCACGGCTCTGGAGAATGTTGAACTTCCCCTCGTCTATCGCCGTGGCATTTCCGCCCGCGAACGGAGACGGCGGGCCACCGAAGCCCTCAGGGAGGTCGGGCTAGCCGCCCGGCTCGACCACCACCCAGCCCAACTCTCCGGAGGGCAGCAGCAGCGTGTGGCCATCGCTCGCGCCCTGGTCAACCAGCCGTCGATCCTGATGGGGGACGAACCAACGGGAAACCTCGACTCCCGCACCGGCTCCGATGTGATCGCCCTGCTTCGCAAACTCAACACCGACCGCAGCCTGACGGTCGTGCTTGTGACCCATGATCAGCAGGTGGCCCGACACGCCGACCGCACGATCGTGCTCCGCGACGGTTTGATCGTGGCGGATACCACGGACTTTGCTCTCGCCAAAGCGGCCCTGGAAGCGGATGACGAAACCCCGGCTTCAGTCTGACTTCAGCCTCATTCGTAGCGGAGAGCTTCGATCGGATCGAGGCGGCTCGCTCGCCATGCGGGGTAGTAGCCAAAAAAGATCCCCACGATCGCCGTGAACACGATCGCGATTCCTGCGGCAGGCAACGACACGACCACCGGCCAGTCGGTGCCACTGCTCCAGGCATTGATCGTCAGCGTGACACCCGCTGCTCCGGCCACCCCGAGACCAAAGCCGATCACGCCCCCCGTGGTGGCCAGCAGCATCGACGCGGCCAAGAACTGTCGCAGGATATCCCGACTCCGGGCCCCCATCGCCATCCGAATCCCGATCTCACGAGTTCGCTCCGTGACCGACACAAGCATGATGTTCATAATCCCCACGCCCCCCACGAGCAGGGAGATGCCTGCGATCGATGCGAGCATAGCCGTCATGATGCCGGTGACCACGCCGAGCGCTGCGGCAATCTCGGTGGTGTTTTGCACTTGGAAGTCGTTTGGCTGTCCGGGAGCAATCCGGTGCCGATCCGCCAGCAGTCCGCGAATCTCTTCCGTGGTCGCCACCATCGAGTCGACGCTCCGCCCCGACACGAGAATGGCGTGCACCTCCTTGAAGCCTGCACCAATGAGTCGTTTGCGGGCACTGGTGTAGGGGAGCAAGCCCCCGG
>JBMTLP010000244.1:0-5405 GCA_049433245.1 Pirellulales bacterium | reverse complement strand
GGCTCCCCCCACCGCAATGATGGCGTCGATGGCAGACAGCACCGCCTCGCCTCCGCCGGCCGCCAACCGCTGCTCGAGTGTGGCGGAAGTGTCATCTTCAGCGATGGGTTGTTCGCGGCTAACGATCACCGCTCCCGCGTCGAGCCGGGGTGACATCCGGATCACGCTCACTCCCGTGGTGGCATCCCCCTCGAGAATCGCCCACTGCACTGGTGCCGCCCCCCGATGACGCGGCAGCAGTGAGCCATGCAGATTGACGCCACCGTAGTGGGCGACGGCGAGCGTTTCAGGAGAGAGAATCTGACCGTAGTCACAGACCACGAGCAGGTCCGGATGCAAGGCGGCCACGGTAGCCCGAGCATCCTCGGCGTTGATATCGGCAGGATCGATCACGGGTACGGCCGCAGCGTCCGCCGCCTGCCGCATGGGGTTTGGCGGAGGTCGACGCCCGCGAGCCACTCGATCTGGGCGAGTGATGACCGCCACGACTTGGTGCCGCGACGCAACCAGCGCATGGAACATCGGTACGGCGAAAGGGCCCGTTCCCATCACCACCAATCGCAGCACCGTCGATCCAAGTTCGGGCATCCGCAAGGCTCTCCCATCAGCTCACACACCGGCCGGCGTTAGGCCTGGCAACGCGCCCGCTCGAGGGCATCGAGTCGGGCAACTATCTGCTGGTCAGCGGGGAGTTCACCTCGCGACTGCTTGCCGGCGAAGATTTCGCGGAAGCCATCCAACGTCCGCGACGCCTCAATCACCGACGCCTCGGAGAGCCGATCGGTAAACAACCGCCCTTCGATGTGATCAAATTCGTGCTGCACAACCCGAGCAAGAAACCCATCGATATCGGCATTGAGCATCTCACCAGAAAGGCTGTAAGCAGTCACCCGCACTCGCTCAGGACGGCGAACGTCCATGCGGAGCCCCGGCAGACTGAGGCAGCCCTCCTGCTGCACGGCCGTACCTCGGGGCTTGCTCAGTTGCGGATTGATGAACACCAGTTCCTCCCCAGCGTTGGGGCGGCCCTCCGTATTCACGATGAACAGCCGGTAGGGCAGCGCCACCTGATTGGCCGCCAGCCCCACGCCCTCCTCCGCATACATAATTTCAAACATCTGCCGCACGGCATCCCGCAGTTCGTCGTCGATGCGAACCAGGGGTCGTGAGACACGCCGCAGCGCGGGGTGGGGAAACTCCACCAGTTCCAACTGACCGATGGTGGCCAGGTCAGGCTCTCGAGTCTGGGCGTTTCCCGAAGCGTCACTCATAAGATGTGTGGTATGGCAGGGTGAATGGGATGGGGTGAGGAACCCCGAAACTATCTTAGTTTAGCCGCCTGTGGAACACGCCGTCGGCAGCCCACGAGCGAAGGCGTTCCCATGGGCGTGCGTTCACCGCTGCATCCGGTACCTACCTTGGCGAAAAGCCTGCTCAGCGTGGATGATGGAGGCATGGCAACACCTTCTCCTCGCTGGTCTCACCCCGCCGTCGTCCTCGCCCCCAGTCTCTGGCTTGGCCGCATCCCCTGGGCGCCGGGCACGTGGGGCGCTGCCGTCGGCATCCCCTTGAGCATGGGCATCACCCACGCCGCGCTGCTTGCCGGGGGTGGCCCCACGACGGTGGCCTTGGTGGTGGAACTTGGCCTGGTCGTGCTCGTGTGTGCCCTAGGAATTCCGGTGTGTACCGCAGCAGCTGATGCCCTTGGCGGGCGGAAAGACCCAGGCGCGATCAATCTCGACGAGGCGGCCAGCATGCCCTTGGCCTTGCTCGTGCTCCCGTTCGAAGCTCGCACTGCGATGACGATGCTGCTGGCGTTTCTCCTATTTCGCTTCTTTGACATCCTCAAGCCATTCCCTTGTCGTCAGCTTGAGCAGCTTCCTGGTGGCTGCGGCATCATGGCTGATGACTGGGGGGCGGCCGTCTGGACCGGTTGCTGTTTGGCACTCCTCTCGCTCGCCGGCTGGCTGCCCGGCTAGACACCCGTTCTCACCACGCGGAGCAGCACGGCATGCACATCCTCCTTCTCGACCAACGTGTGGCCGAAACGCCGTGCTGCGAGCGGGCACCGCTGATCGACTTGCTGCGTCGGGATGGGGAGGTGCGAGTCTCGCTCTGTTCCCCAGTGCTGCGCACCGCTCCGGGTGAAGCGGTTTTTCCAGAGGGATGCTGGCCGATCCGTCTGGACCAACTGCCTACGGTCTCCGAGGCGATGAGTTGGCAGCCTTTGCGCTCGCAACTCGCTGGCGACCGCGGCTCATTGTCGGCAGCTGCCGCCACGCTGTCTGATGTGCAGCTGGGGCTGCTGCGCGAAGCGATCCGCCGCGCCGTGACAACAGCGGTCGATGAAAGTGATGTCGACGTGATCTTCGTCTGCCAGGCGGGCATGCTGGTGGAGTTCGCTATCGAGACGGGCCCGCCGGTCGCTGCGCATGCCAACGGCCACGACCTCGCACTCCTCGAAGCACCAGGTCGGCTTCGCGAAATCTTGGCCGCCTCTCTGAGCTCCTGCGAAGTCTTGGCGGCAGACTCTGACGACTCCGCCGCGCTTCTACGCGAGGCCTGGGTCGACCCCGACCCCGAGCGACCGATCGAAATTTGGCCGCTCACTGATGCCGCCGAATCGATCCTCGCGGCATGCCGAACGGCTCTCTCGCGACGATTTACGGTGTGAGCAAACTACGGTTTGAGCAAAGCGTCGATCTCGCCCGCATCGAGCGCGTGCAAAAAATCGTCGAAACTGCGGTAAACCGCCTTGCTGGTGAGTTGGACCACCCAGTTGTGGATCAGCGGAGTGATCGTGACCACCACGCGGCCGTGTTGTTGGGCTTCCCACATTTCGATGGCCGTGCCCATCGAGGCTTCTGGCACGTACGCCACCAGCAGATCAAATTGCTGGCACATCTCAACGTGGCCTACGAAGACTTTTCTCGCCGCATCCAAGCCATACCCGATCGAGTTGGCGTGGTTGGCATGCGGATCGTAGACTTCGGCCTCTGGCCAGCGGTTTTCGACGGCCCTGCGAAAGCGTTCGCGGTAGGACTGGTCGTGAACGAGTGCGGCCACATGTGACCCTTGCATGATTCCCGCGAGAAAAATCCGCATGGCACGCTCCTCAACATCGACTTCCCAAAACACCGCTTCGCGAAAAACGTCGGCGAAGCCCACGTCGCAACCTAAAGCATCCACGTCGCCCGGAAAAGACAGCGCCGTTGCTGCCCACGCTCAGGTTCCGCAGCCGGATCTCGCGCGGGCTGTCGATCTCGTGATGCAGCTGATGGCGATCCCAGGCGGCTCCGGCAACGAGAAAGACGTTGCCGCCTTTGTGGTGAAGCAGTTGCAGGCAGCGGGCTGCCCTGCCGAGGCGATCAGCTTTGACCGGGCCCACGAAAAAACGCCGCTGAGCGGCAACGTCGGCAACCTGATCGTCAAACTTCCCGGCACTCTCCGCGGACCGCGTCGCCTGCTGATGGCCCACATGGACACCGTGCCGGTCTGCATCGGATCGAAGCCGGTGCAGAAAACCGTGAAGGGACAACGGATCATCAGCTCAGCCGACCCCAGCACCGGGCTCGGTGCCGACGATCGCTCCGGAATCGCGGTGGTGCTTGCCACTGCGATTGAAGTGCTGACCCGCGGTCTTCCCCATCCACCAATCACCTTCTTCTTTGCGATCCAGGAAGAGGTTGGCCTCTGGGGGGCAAGGTTTGTGTCTGCCACCTCGCTCGGCAAGCCAAAGCTCGCCTTCAACTTTGACGGTGGCGACGCAGACAAACTCACCATCGGTGCAACCGGCGGGCATCGCCTCGACATCGAGGTCGAAGGCATCCCCTCACACGCTGGCGTAGCACCGGAGAAGGGTGTGTCTGCCTTGGCGATCGCGTCACTCGCCATTGCGAGCCTGGTGGAGGAGGGGTGGCACGGCCTCGTGACCAAGAACGGCAAACGCGGCACGAGTAACGTTGGCGTGCTCAATGGCGGCAACGCGACGAACGTCGTGGCCGAACGTGCGTCGCTGAAAGCCGAGGCCCGAGGGCACGACCCTGCCTTCCGTAACCGCATTGTGCGGGCGATTGAAAAGGCCTTCCACGATGCCGTGCGTCGGGTGAAGTCGGTCGATGGGCAGATGGGACGCGTAAGCATCTCTGGGCATCTCGACTACGAAGCCTTTCGGCTCGAAGCCAACGAACCGTGCGTCGTTGCCGCTCAGCGTGCCGTGGAGGCAGCCGGGCTCACGCCGCGACTCGACGTTTCGAACGGAGGGCTCGACGCCAACTGGATGGCGGCCCACGGCATCCCAACCGTCACGCTCGGTTGCGGGCAGCACGACATCCACACCACCGATGAGTGGCTCGACGTCGCGGCATTCGAACATGCCTGCCGCATCGCCCTGTGGCTGGCCAGTGGGCAGTAAACTCGCCCAGATCTCCACCGAGGCCTCGTGGTCACACCGCTTATGCCCAATGAAACCCAGCTGGAACTGCCAATCGGCGATCGCTTGCTTCGTGGCGACTGCCTCGAGCAACTCAGCCTTCTCCCGGAAGGTGCTGCACAGCTCGCCTTCGCCGACCCACCGTTCAACATCGGCTACGACTACGACGCCTACGACGACAAGCGTTCCAGCGAGGACTACCTCGACTGGAGCCTGCGGTGGATGAAAGAGGTTCAGCGAGTGCTGTCAGAAGACGGCACCTTCTGGCTGGCGATTGGAGACGAATACGCAGCAGAGTTGAAGGTAATGGCAACGCGTGAGCTCGGCTTCGTCTGCCGCAGTTGGGTCGTGTGGTACTACACGTTCGGGGTGAACTGCAAAAACAAGTTCAGTCGCTCCCACGCCCACCTGTTCCATTTTGTGCGGGATCCCAACAAGTTCACGTTCAACAGCGAAGCGGTTCGGGTGCCCTCGGCACGAGAGCTGGTTTACGGAGACAAGCGAGCGAACCCTAAAGGCCGCCTCCCCGACGACACCTGGATTCTGAGGCCACAGGACCTGGCTGACGGATTCGGCCCGGAAGAAAACACCTGGTATTTCCCGCGGGTCTGCGGCACGTTCAAGGAACGTTCCGGCTGGCACGGTTGCCAGATGCCAGAGCAACTACTCGGGCGGATCATTCGCTCCTGCAGTAACCCTGGTGAAGTTGTGGTCGACCCGTTCGCAGGCAGCGGCACCACGCTGGCCGTTGCGAAGAAACTCGGCCGTCGCTACCTCGGCTGCGAACTCTCCGAGCAGTACGTGAGTCGAATCACGGAACGGCTGCGTGGCATCCGTGAAGGGGATCCACTCGACGGTGCACCTGAGCCCCTCAAAAGCGCCCCCACCACCGCCAAGGGCCGCAAACTCAAGCGTTGACCAGCGGAGGCCAGGGGGACGGCGAACGCTCGAGGAGCTTTGGGACGCCCCGTCC
>JBMTLP010000243.1:0-5419 GCA_049433245.1 Pirellulales bacterium | reverse complement strand
CTCGGTGAGGCAAGCCTGGTCGCAGAGGTCTGCAGGCTTTGAACGCAGTTCCAGCGTGCAACTACCGCGAGCGAGCAAGGAGCGTTGGCGCTGGAACGTCGTGCTGAATGCCAGCGGTGGCCGGGCAACTGGCAACTGGATTGCCGCAACCGGCCTGACGTCTTCAGCCGCAGCCGCCAACAGCGGCAAGAGTTTTGGCTACGCCTGGCAGGATGAGGGGTCGGTCGTGGTTCGCTAACCGCTCGACCGGGATGCCTGACCCCCTCCCCGAAATCCTGCGACAGCTTTTGTGAGAGAGTTGGCCGTTGCTTCGCTGGCCGCAGTAGGACTGTCTTGCTGCAAATCACACAACGGTGCGATACACTCAAGGACGCTGTCGGGGGCCGCCCGGTCGGAAGAACGTCGACGGCAACTCGTTTTTTGGTGGTTGTATGAGACAGTTGCCAGGCCGGTTTTTCAAAAAACACTCTCCGATTGTGATCGGCCTGCTTGCAGCCTCGATCTGTGCGGTGCTCTCCCCCCGCAGCGTCGCCCAGTCCACGTCAGATCCTCACGCATCGACAGCGACTGCAGCGTCTCAGATCGATCGCATCGTGAGCAGCCACTACCTCGGCCCGAGTATTCCTCTGGCATCAGACACCGAGTTTCAACGACGTGTGTACCTCGACCTGATTGGTCGCAGCCCCACGGCTGAGGAAACGGTTGCTTTTCTCAACGCAGTTGTTTCGGGCCAGCCATCGAGCATGGCCCGCGACGCACTGATTGACGACCTTCTGGAACGCGATGAGTTTTCTCGCTACTACGCCAAAGTCCTCGAAGTCATGCTGACCGAACGGCGAGAACTCATCTCGGTCCTTGAGTTTCGCATGATGATTTATGAGTGGCTTGTTGCGCGGCGTCCGCTCAACGAACTGTGCCTCGAGATACTGGCTGCGGACGGCACAGGCGATTACTTGCGGCCTGCAGCCGGCTTCGTACTCAACCGCAAAGCCGATCCGCATTTGGTCACCCGCGACATCGGCCGCATCTTTTTTGGTCGAGACGTGCAGTGTGCACAATGCCACGACCATCCGCTCATCGATGACTACGAGCAGTCTGAATATTACGGCATCCTGGCCTTCGTAAACCGGACCTATCTCTTCGAAGATCCCAAGCAAGGCAACAAGCCCTTCCTCGGGGAGCGGAGCGAAGCTCCACTCGAGTTCGCCTCCGTATTTTTCCCAACCGACGCTCCTCAGCCCGCTGAGCCAATCCTGCCGCTGGGTATGGCGCTGGATGTCGAACCTCCACCGGTCGCCCCAGACGACGCCTATCTTGTCGCTCCCGACGACCAGCGACGTGGCGTGCCCCGATATAGCCGACGTCAGCAACTGGCTGTTCTCGCAACGCACCGGGAGAACCAGTCGTTCAACCGGAATCTGGCAAACCGTCTCTGGGCGAACGTGATGGGTATGGGCGTTGTCCATCCGGTCGACATGCACCATCGCGACAATCCGGCGGTGTCTGGCGAACTGCTCCGTGCCTTGTCGGCCCACTTGGTGAACTGCGACTACGATCTGCGGGAGTTCCTCAGACAGATTGCAAAATCGGACAGCTACCAACGATCGAGCCAGTTCCCTGCTCTCGATCACTGGCATGGCCCTCCTGGCGGAACGGCTGAACTTGAAGCCAGCATCGCTGTGCTTGATGCAGCTGCCTTGAGCCTTTCATCAGAGGAAACCCGTCTCCGAGGTGAACTAGCATCCGCCGAAAAACAGCTGGAGCGATCTCAGCAGGCCATGCAGCAACTCCGCAGGCAGATCGCCGATGCAGAGGAGCAACGTCTGGCGGCCACCTCTGAGAGGGATGAAGTGGTCGCTCGCATGGCGGAACTTCAGGCTTCCCAGGCCGCAGAGGAAGAGATTTCCCAGCAGCAGGAACAGCTCGATGAGGCCGATGTCCAGGTCGAAGATCGGCGTGCCCGTGTTCTTGCACTTCAGAATAGGAGCATCGCTCTGAGCGAGTTTGTCATCGAGGCTCGTGGCTTGCAGCGGCGGGCGAAGAATCAACTTCATGACAACCTCGATGAACAGTCAGACAACCATCAACGCAAGCACCAGTCGCTGCTGCTGCTCGAGTGGCTTGCGCTACGCAACAACGCGCCCCTGGCCGCACCCAACGAAAGACTCAAGGCGGGCAGCGAATCCGCCCTCCTCCCAGATGATGACGTGGCAACAAACACCGTCGACCGGCTGCCTGCCCTTCAGCTGGAGCTCGTAGAACTTTGGCGGCGTGGATTCGCATGCCATCGCGTCCGCGGCTTGTCGCCCGAGCAAATGACGGGAGCGACCTACACCGCGCTCGAAATGAACCGATCAATCCAAACGCAGGCGGAAAAGGAATGGATCGAAAAACAGTCTGCGAACGCGTCGGAAGGAAACGATCTGCCTACTCGGGAAGCGTATGTCACGGCAGCCGTTGCAAATCACATGTGGGATACCGTTGAAGACTTAATTGTCGATCGCTTTTCGTCGCCCAGAGGCGCCCCACAAGACGGTTTTTATTCAACGTTTGATCAGGCGTTGATGATCCTCAACGACCCCACCTATCAGTCGTGGCTCAATCCGAGCGGTGGGAATCTCGTGGAACGTCTTGCGGCTATGGAAAGCGATAGAGCACTGGCGGAACAGCTCTACATGAGCATTCTGAGCCGTCCAGCAACCGCTGAAGAGAGCGGCCAGGTGACAGCGCTGCTCTCCCAGTTCCGCGACGACCGCACCACAATCATCAAAGAGCTCGTCTGGGGGCTCTTATCATCCACCGAGTTCCGCTTTGTGATGTAACTCCATGCCCTCTCGTGTCTACAAACCCTGCGGCGATCTTTCCCACCTGATCGGTCGACGCCAGTTCATGGGAGACGTGCTGGCCGGGGCCGGCGTTGCTGCCACGGGAACCAGCATCCTGGCAGACCCTGCTGGTGCTGGGGAACTCAACCGCCGCGGAAAATCGGTGGTCGTTGTTTTCCTCAGCGGTGGGATCAGTCAGTTCGAATCGTGGGATCCGAAAACCGACCTGGAGACGGGTGGGCCTTTTAAGGCGATACCCACGACCGTTCCGGGAATCCACATCTCGGAACTGCTGCCCCACACCGCACAACAGATGCATCGCATGGCACTGATCCGCAGCATCAGTACCGATCTTGATGACCACGCCTTGGCCAACAACATCATCCGCAGCGGTCGAACAACGCGATCACCAACCGAATATCCCGAACTCGGGGCCGCAGTGGCGAAGGGGCTTGAGCAGCCGGGATTTCCACTGCCTGGTCACATTTCGACGATGCCCGCTGGGATCGGCGGACGCGGCAACAACGCCGCCTATCTCGGCCCTCGCTATGCCAGCGTGAACGTTGGGGCTGAAAAGGGAGGGGTTGTGAACTCTACCCTGCCAGATGGCATGACGGTCACAGCCGACAGCCGCCGCCACGAATGGCGGCGATTCGCCAACGCACAGCACGCCAAGATTGCACGGAGTGCGGAGATCGACGCCTATACCCAGAGCTACGAACAAGCCCTGCAACTCATGGAAAGGCGAGACCTTTTTGACATCGGGAATGAACCGCAGTCGGTTCAGGATGCCTATGGCACGTCAGAGTTGAGTAAACAACTCCTCCTTGCTCGCCGTCTGATCGAGCAGGACGTGCCGTTTGTGCAAATCCAGCACGATGGATGGGACTTCCATCACAACAACTTTGAGTTTCACCTCCACTACGTAGCCGAGTTCGATCGCCCCTTCGCACACTTTCTTGAAGACCTCGCGCAGCGCGGCTTGCTCACAAAAACTCTCGTCATCGTGATGACGGAGTTTGGACGGACGCCCAAGATCAACCCCGGCTACGGACGCGATCACTACCCGGCAGCTTGGTCGATCGCTCTTGCGGGCTGCGGGATTCAGCATGGAGCGGTGATTGGAAAAACGGATAGCAAAGGTATTGAGGTCACTGACCGAAGAGTCGACCACAGGCACCTCTTCCACACCTATCTGCAGGCGGTCGGCATCGATTCTCGCGGAGAGTTTGACATCGCAGGCAGAAAGTTTCCTATCGCAGACCCAGCGTTTGGCCCCATCGAGGAGTTGCTGGCATGACACCGCCGGAGGGCCTTGTTCGCAACCAGGACACACCGATGCTTGACCCCAAGGCGTCTGCGACGACGACCGAATGGCATCACGACACAAGGTTCCTCTGCTGCCGGGTGGACCCGAGGGGCACCTACGTTGTCGCCGGGGGCATCGACCACCAGATTCAACGGTGGAATGTTGCAAACGGAGCGAGGACCTCCCTCATCGGCCATGAGAACTGGGTCAGGTCGCTGGCTTTCTCTCCCGACGGGGCAACGCTCTACTCCGGCGGTTATGACGGAAGGGTGATCGCATGGCGGATCGACGAAGAAACCCCCACGCCGCTTTCGACAACTTCGGCCCACCGGGGCTGGCTCCGCTGCCTGGCGGTCAGCTCGGATGGCCTGCGGCTGGCGACGTGCGGAAACGATAAAGCCGTCCGGGTTTGGTCCATCGCAGAAACAAAAGGGGCAAGCCCCCAACTGATGTTTGAACTCCAGGGCCACTCGCATCTGCCGTACAGCGTTGAGTTTGCTCCAAACTCACACGATCTCGTCAGCGGTGACATCATCGGAACGGTCCACCACTGGTGCGGACATGAAGGGTGCCTTGTGCGCACTCTCGATGCCACCGAAATTCACAATCTGATTGGAGACATCGCTCCATTTGGCGGCGTGATGAGCTTCGCATTCTCACCAGATAGCTCCCTCCTCACGGTGACAGGTCTCCACAAAACATCAAACGCACCCGCAGGGAACCGCAGGGGCGTTGCGCTCTCCTTCTCATGGCCCAGTGGAGAAAAACTCTACAAACAGGAATCCGTTGCAAAAGAACTCGATTCCACGATGTGGCGTGGCCTCTACCACCCATCAGGCACGTTTGTCGGCACGCTCGAAAAGGAGATTGGCTTTTGGAACCCGGGTGAAGCCGACGCCTTTCATCTCGTCACGACTCCCAGCGACATTTTCGACTGCGACTTTCACCCCAATCGCCGTGATCTCTACACCGCGCACTTCGACGGAACGGTTCGCTGTCACCAACTGGCGGCAACGTCATAAAAGCGGACGGAGTTGCATGTCATCCGAATCAATTCCCTTTGATGTCAGGCAGCATTCGTGATCAACCCTTTGTAGAACAACTGAAAGGTTTCTTTTTCCTTCGCGTGGCCCTGGCGGGCTTCTGCCAAGAGCGGTTGACCTACCGCCACCTCAGCCTCGACGGCCAGTACGCCGGCGTCGAAAACGCCCGGGTGGTTCTCGAGCGACTACACACGGGGTTGCGAATCCCGGCGAACAGATCCTTGACGAGGTTTGCTCCAAGG
>JBMTLP010000242.1:0-5438 GCA_049433245.1 Pirellulales bacterium | reverse complement strand
GATCCAGCCGGACCCGTGGGCGGTCGGAGGATGCGGCCTGGTCTGTTCGCCGGAGGTCGAAGAATGCGGCCGGGTCTGTTCGCAGCAACGTAGGCAGGTGGTCCCCGCACCGCATGCGTCCGGGTTGCACGGAGAGATAAGGCGAGTTTGGTGCAGCGATTCCCTCCATTGGTCGCCTCCTCCGCGGGGACATAGGCGAACAGTGTGGGGCCCACAACCATTGTCATGACACCAAACGCACCAGGCGCGGCAACCGGGCCCCGCCCCCTCCACTCGTCCCTTCTTTCTCTCCTGGGGGTGGCCCTGTTGGGCGCTCCGGCGGTTTCGCAGGGATCGCTGCGATCCGTCCCGGTGCCCCTGCCGACGGACACCGACAGTTTCGTGCGCGACCGTGATGCCGCAGCGCGCCTCGGCAAGGCCCTCTTCTGGGACGAGCAGGTCGGCGGTGATGGCCTCGTCTCCTGTGCCACTTGCCACTTCCACGCCGGCGCGGACTCTCGCACCGAGAACGTCCTCCATCCGGGGCCGAACGGCGCGTTCGAAACTCTGCTCGGCCCGGGCAGGACGCTCACCGCCATGCACTTTCCGCTGCGAGGCGACGACGTGGCTGGCTCACCGGGCATCGTGGCGAGCCGCTTCCTCGGCCTCGACCCAGTCCGTCCGGCGGACCAGCAGCTGCCGGTCAACGACGGCGTGTTCTTCCCCTTCCGCCAAGTGACCGGGCGGAACAGCCCGAGCTCCCTGCTCGCGGTCTATTACGAAACCAACTTCTGGGACGGACGCGCCAGTGCCACCTTCAATGGCGTCGACATCACCGGGGAGCGGGGTCGCACGATCTACGTGGACGGGGCCTACAGCCTGATCGCCACCCGCATCGCGATGGAACCCGCGAGCGCGGCGTCCCAGGCCGTCGGACCGCCCACCAGCGCCGTCGAGATGGCCTGCGACGGCAGGTCGTTCCAGGAACTGGGCCGCAAGCTGCTGGGTCGCATGCCGCTGGCGACGCAGATGGTCGCCCCCGACGACAGCCTGCTGGGCCCATGGTCCCTCTGGCCGCTGCCGGGGATCTCACTCACCTACGAGGAGATGATCCGTGAGGCCTTCCACGAGGCCTACCACACGAGCAACCACTCCACCGCGGAGGGCTACACGCAGATGGAGGCCAACTTCCCCTTCTACTGGGGCCTCTCCATCCTGCTTTACAACGCGAAGCTGATCCCGGACCAGACTCCGTACGACCGCTTCGCCGAGGGAGATCGATCGGCGCTCACCTCCAGCGAGCGCCGCGGCCTCGAGCTGTTCGAGGGCAAGGCACGCTGCGACAAGTGCCACGGCGGACCGCTGTTCTCGGCTGCGGCCATCGACGGCGGCAACGGTGGACGCGCCTTCGCCAACATCGGCCTGACGCCACAGGACCTGGATCCCGGTCTCAGGAGGGGCAGATTCAAGACGCCCTCACTTCGCAACGTCGACCTCACCGGGCCCTACTTCCACACCGGCAGGTATCTGACCCTGAGGCAGGTCGTGGACTTCTACGACCGCGGCGGGGACGTGGACAACCGCGACAAGGACTCGCAGGTGCGCAGGCTCGACCTGAGGGAAGGCGAGAAGCGGGACCTCGTAGCCTTCATGCTCGCCCTCACTGACGAGCGGGTGCGCTACTCGCGGGCGCCGTTCGACCATCCGTCGCTCAATCTGCCGGACGGCGTGCCGCTCCCGGCCGTCGGCGCCGGTGGCCGACAGCAGCCGGTCAGGCGGTTCCTCGACGCCGACCCGTTCCAGCGCTGACGCACACGGACCCGCCCCGGTGGCTGCGAGGGTGTGGCCCGAGCGGTGGGCTGCATGGAGCCGGTCGGGATGCAGAATCTCGGACTGTCGACGTCGCGCCAGGAGGGGCGCGGTGGGCCGGGCAGCCGGCGAGCGAGCAACGGCGAGCCGGCCGCCCGCAATCTGCGCGGCCGGCTCGCGAGGAGAGTCGCGAGCCGAGATGATCCGAGCTGCACGGACGACCCCGATGCCGCCACCCGGCGGCCGATCTTCCGTATCCGGGCGGAACCGCCGAGCTGCAGCATGCCGAATCGAACCGCTATCCGCCGCGGCGCCGACCGCCTTGTGATTCGGGCGCTGACGATCCTGTTGGCGGGGTGCGTGGCTCCGCATTCGTCCGGCGTCAGCCGGAACGACGTCGACCTCCAGCAACGCCACCACACGCTCGGCTCGGGAGCCTCAAGGTCCGCCCGCGCGGCGGCCTATGCCCAGGCGGTCGACATCTCCCGCGGATCGCGACCGGACGCGATCGATCGCAACCTGTTGGCATTGACTCCGGAGCAGGACGGGATCTGGCGCACGATCGACGGCACGCCGCACGTCCTCGTCGTCACCTGGACCAACTTCGAGGGCTACCCCGGGCCGGGGCAGCGGTATCGCAACGGCGACTACGAGGTGTGGGTGACGGCCGTTCCCGAGCTGCGCCGTTTCGTCGCCGACTACCAGGTCGATGGACGCAGGCCGGACCGCACCGCACTCAGCAACAGACTCGAGGAGCTCCTCGGCCTGCCCCCCGGCGCTGACCACAAGTGGATGGTCGAGATGTGGGCGCCTGCCGACCGCTTGTTCCGGCCGAGCGCCGACCCGGAGGTCACTGACCACGAGGCATCGCTGCACTTCCCCCACGTTGCCGCACCCGGCGCGGCCCAGCCGGGATCGGTCGCCTACCTCAGCGTGAGCGAGCCGTTCCAGAAGTGGTACGAACGCATGCGCAAGAAGCGCTACGAGCCGGAGTCGGGGCCGGCGTATCCGTGGACCCGACTCGGCTACACCTTCGACTGGCACGATCTCGACAACCCGGTTGGCCTCAGCGAGTTCGTCGTCATGTCGGGCTCCACCGTCGTCATCGAGTCGAAGACCCCGACCGCGCACTACGGGCAGAACCTGCGTTGACGAGGCGCTGCCCGCGGGTCGTAGCTCCTGCTCCTTGGCCTTGGAGTCGCCCACCGGGACCGCTTCGCTACCGACCAGATCCAGCCGCTCGCGCGGAACCGAGTCGTCGAGCAGCGCAGCGCGGCGAGCCACCGGGCGACCAGGGCAACCGCGTCGCACCTCGCCAAGCGGCGCCTGGAACGTCAGCCTGCGAGAGTGCTGCAGCGCGAAGCGCCACCGCGTGATGGCGAAGCTCTCCCTCTTAGGGAGTTCGCTCCACAGCCTGACCGATCGAGGTGACTTTCACCTAAGGTCGAGCACCCGTTCGTCGGCAGCCCAACTGTTCGTTCAGCACCTGGAGGTGGGCTGCAATATCGATCGATCTAGTACGCCTCGAAGCCTGTGGGGGGCACCGACGACTTCGATTAGCTAGGCTCTGGCGCATCGGAACCGATCTTCGACAACACGCTTCCTCACGACGGGAGAGACAAGATGGACGACTCCACTTCGAAACAACACAACTTCCGCCGCCAATTGGCAGGAAGCGTCGGGAACATCCTCGAGTGGTATGACTTTGCCGTCTATGGGTTTCTGGCTCCTGCCATGAGCCCCCTCTTCTTCCCCGAAGACGACAAGCTGTCCGCCCTGATCAATACGTATGGGATCTTTGCGGCGGGCTATTTGATGCGTCCTTTGGGAGGCATCGTCTTTGGCCATATTGGAGATCGATTTGGGCGGAAGCGAGCGTTGCAGCTGTCCATCACCATGATGGCCATACCTACCGTGCTCATCGGATTGTTGCCATTGCATAGTCAGGTAGGTGCACTGGCCGCGGTGTTGCTCGTGATCTTGCGGCTGATTCAGGGCGTGACGGTGGGTGGAGAATTGATCGGATCGATGTCTTACTTGGTGGAAACCACCAAGTCGAATCGACGCGGATTGGCTGGAAGCTGGTCCGTCACGGGGGCCGTCGGGGGCATTCTGCTCGGTTCGCTCGTGGTCACTCTTTTCAACGCAGCACTCGGCAGTGATGCAATGGCCACGTGGGGTTGGCGGTTGCCGTTCCTGTGCGGCAGCATCATTTTCGTCATCGGTAGCTGGCTTCGACGCTCGCTGCCCGAATCTCCCGAGTTCACAGCAGCCAAAGCAGCGGGGCAGGACGCGGGCAATCCTCTCATCCAGGTCATCAGAGAGATGCCATTGCGGGTGCTTCACATGTCCACGAGTATCCTGCTCTTCGCTACCAGCTTCTACATGATATTCCTTTGGCTGCCGACCTACTTGAAGGAGATCGTCAAGCCCCCGATCGAGGGTGCCATGACCATCAATACGATCGCGATGACCCTCCTCATCGTGCTTATTCCGCTGGGCGGTTATCTTTCGGATCTGTTCGGCCGGAAACCGGTAATGCTGTTGGCGACAGCTATATTCGGAATCTGCATTTACCCCGCGTTCACCATCATCGACCAGGCGGTGTGGGGGCAGGTCTTTGCCTGCCAGATCGGATTTGCGATCCTCATTGCGATGATTCAAGGTCCGCTACCGACGTTCATGGTAGAGTGCTTCCCCGTATCGAACCGATACACGGCGATTGGCCTGAGTTACAACATCACCCTTGCGATCTTCGGCGGCACAGCTCCGATGGTCAGCACCTGGATGATCCGAGCCACTGGGGATATCGCGTCGCCTGCCATATATCTGGCCGTGCTCTCAGCTATCAGCGTGATTGCCATGGCGTTCCTGCGGCCCATGGCGCCCCAGACCTTCTCGAAAACATGAAGAGGCTCATGGCGTTGGCGTGAACAACCGCGGGCACGCCGGGCTGTCCAAGCACTCGAACGCATACCGACTGCTGAGTTTGCATCGTCGGCGGGGTCCACAGCGTCGCCAGGTCGACGATCGCGAAGACCCTCAAGCGACACGGGGTCAGCCGCATCGCCAGGCCGAGCGAGGTTCTGGCGTGCCTTCCTCCGGGCGCACGTCGGCATCACGACCAACCCCGACTCGGCCTTCATGGCCCACGCGCGGCGCAAATTCTTCGAAGCGCTGCCGCACGCTCCCGAGCAGGCCGAGGCGGCGCTGGAGGCGATTCGGATGCTCGACGGCATCGAGCGACAGGCGTGAGACGGAGACTTCGGCGCGGAGCATCGCCAGCTGCTCCGGCAACAGGAGGCCACCCCGATCTTCGGCAAGCTGCGCGAGTGGATCGCCGAGCTCAAAGTCCACCTGCTGCCGAATTCGAAGATCGGTCGATCGGCAGGGTGCTTCCACCGCCACGCCGACGGGCTCGGTCGCGATCTTGGCGGCGGCCGTCGCGAGGTCGACAACAACCGCTGCGAGCGCGCGATCCGACAGATCGCCGTGGGACGCAAGACTTGGCTCTTCGCGGGCAGTGAGGTGGGAGGGCAGTCGGCGGCGACGCTGTACTCGCTGACAGTCGGCTGCTGGGAGCTCGGGCTGGACCCGCTTGCGTATCTGACGGACGTGCTGGAGCGGCTGAGCTCGACGCCGAGCTCGCG
>JBMTLP010000241.1:0-5443 GCA_049433245.1 Pirellulales bacterium | reverse complement strand
TTTGCAGACCAAAACTCTTCTTCATCGTATCGGTGAAGTCGAGCCACACCGGCAGATGGGGGGAATCACTGCGGAATCGGCTGCGGGCGATGCCGTGGAACGCGCGAGGAATCTCCGACAGGCAGGCAACCGCAACGACCTTCACATCGGGGGCGTCCCGCCCTTCCGGCCATCCAGCGGGGACGGTCACTGGCTGTGATGCCGACTCCTGCAGCGACACCTTTTCCGCCGTCGGATGGAAGTGCACATGCAGTTGCCGCCCCAGGTCACGGCTGGCCTCGGCACCATGCCGCTCCGCGTAGACGAGCACGACCACATCACCCTTCATCTGGCTCGTGGCCCGACGCGTGCGAAACTGATCTTCCAGCGACACGTTGACCACCCGTGGACTCTCGTCGGCAGAGTTGGCGAGCGACAACGGGCCAACCATGGCGGCCATAACAAGCACCATCCGGCTGAGTGTGGAACGCTGAAGGACCTTCCGGGTCATGATAGTTCCCTTCCATGAGAGATGCGGCCACATCCTGCAGCCACCCTCGGGGAATACCGCGCGACCCTCACTCAAACAAGCCGACTTGTTCATCCCACCCAACGGGACCTCCTCCCCACCGGCCGCAGGCCGTCCTCAAAACGCCCAGCGAGGGGCGAGCCCGGGCCGAATGAGCCGGCCTTGCAGTCGAGCGCAGCCCGGAGGGCGAAAGCGAGAATGCACGAGTGAGCGAAGCCAGGATGGCGCAGCGAACGCTCGGCTCATCGGCTTGGGCCCGCCCCGAGCGCTAGGCCGCTACCTGCCCATCAGACGCCTCTGCCCGCGAGATCGGCAGCAGCATCGGCGACGAAGCGTCGTCGGAGTCGTTGTCGCCGCCGTCTTCGTGATGCTCGCTCTCACCGAGATCGGCTGCATCATCAACCTCGAGACCTTCACTGGCTGCCGCTCGCCGCGGCAGCATCCTCAGCACCGCAGGGAGAAAGACGAGCGACGTGATCGTACAGCTCGTGACACCGAGGGTCAGCACCCGGCCCAGGCTCTCGAGGCCGCGATGACTGGCCACCATCAGGGCACCGAATCCGAGGATCGTGGTCAAAGCATCCACGAGCACGGAGTTGGCGGTCGATGGGCTGATGCGGTAGGTGCCGGGCCTTTCGAGGTAGTCGTGCACGATGTGCACGCCGTAATCGACGGCAATACCGAACACGAGTGGAATCCCGATCAGGTTGGCTGGATTGAGCGGGATACCCACGAGGCCCATGATGCCGAGTGTTTGCAGCATGCCTGCCACTAGGGGCAGCACGGCGAGGAAGGAGTGCGTCAGGTTGCGGAAATCGAACCAGAGCACAATTAGGATCACGATCGCTGAATAGAGGGCGGCCTCCTCGTAGCTCCGCTTCATTTCGAGAGAGGCTTCGTAGGCCTGCAGCGGATGGCCAGTCACCCTGGGGTCGACGCTGCGGACTTCGTGCACAAACTTCTTGAGCGCCTCGAAGTCCCAGATGTCTCCTCTGCCGTAAATCTTGAGCAGCTGCTTGCCACTGGAGCTCACAAAGCGATCCACCAAGCTTGGCGGGAGGTCCTCGAGGCGAGGCGGCTCGGGATCAGAAACTGCTTGCAGGGCGTGCATGCGGGTGAGCAGGTCGCCGGCAGCAGCCTGCTGGAAGCCTGCCAGGACCATGCTGCAGTCCTGCGGTGACATCCTCCTGAGAATGTCTCGCGATTGTTCCAGATGCCATGCGGAGCGGAGCCCACCCGGCCGCTTAGCTGCCTCAGCTTGCGCCCAGGCGAGCGTCTCCCCCAGGGCGTCGATCCGATCGACGGGGATCTGCGGCGGCCGCTCCGGCAAGTCTGCCAAGCGACTGCGGATCTGTTCGATGGCGGGGCGTTTGAGTTCTTCGTCGCCGGGGAGCAGCGAGGCGATCTGATCGACGCGTTCCACCGTGGGAAGGGCTTCAAACTGCTCCTTCATCGCCAGCAGCTCTTCGCGAGAACTCGCTATCGAGAGGGCGTACCAGACGCTCTGGTCGCACTCGGTGAGCAGTTTCTTTTCAAGCTCGACGCTCTCAAGCCCCTCCGGCTGCATGTTCAGCAGGTTGTGGTCGTAGTTGAGGTCATGAATACCCGACGCCGTCAGCAGAATCGCGGCCACCGACGCCAGCACGGCGAAGCGTGGGTATCGCATCACGGGCCTCAGCCAGCGGTGCACGGGAACTGGCTCCGGCACCGAGGGAAACCAGCCACTGCGGTCGACGAGGGCAATCGTGGCAGGCAGCACGAGCAGCTCAGCAGCCGCACACAGGAGGATGCCGCCCCCGGCGATCATGCCAAGTTCAGAAACTCCCACAAAGCTTGTCAGGGCGGCAGAGAAGAAGGCGATGGACGTGGTGATCGCACCGGTCAGGATGCCCGGCCCCACAGAGCCGCTCGCACCCAGCAGGGCCGCCTCGCAATCCTCGCCGGCTCGCCGGAGGGCAAGATAGCGGCCCACGTAGTAGGTGCCGTAGTCGATGCCGACACCGATCATGGTGACGGCGAACGTGACACTGAGGATGTTGAGATGGCCGACAGAGACTGTGGCCCACGCAAAGGCCCACGCCATGCCGATCACGAGCACACCGTTGGCCAACAAGGCATGCCGCACACCGCCAAAACCTGCCACGATCACCACGGCAACTGCCGCCAGCGAGAGCATGCTCGCCAGGACCATGGAGTTTTGGCTGGACCGCATCTCGTCATCTTCCATCACAGGCAGGCCCGTGAGGCCGATCTCGATATCGGCATGCCGAGACGCCACCAGGTCGATCAGGCGGCGGAGTTCGTCCGTCGCTTCCGAGGCCCCTGCAAAACCGCCTTGCGACTTCTTGATGCGGACCAGGGCAAAGCCCAGGGTGCCATCCTTGGCCAGCAGATACTGGCTCGAAAGGTCAGAGAGCGTCTCGAGTGAGCCAGGCATACCGGGCCAAGGTGAGCAGTTTGCCATCTCGCTTGGAGAGGCTCCCGACGAGGCAGCAGCCAGGCAGGTCAGCAGGCCTTCGGTGTATCGCTCAAGGGCCGCCATCGGCGGTTCACCTTCCGCGCTGCGATCCCCCGCCACCACACGGGTCGCCAGGCCTCCCACCATCGCACCAACCCGCAGGTAGGACCAACCGCCAGCGAGGATCGGTTCGCTCTCCGCCAAGAACCGATCGATGGCCTCGAGGTCTTTCACCTGGAGGTAGTGCAGCCCCTTGGAGCGAATCTCACTGAGATCGACCTCGTGCAGCACGGAGTGGAACAGCGAACCTTCCTGAGAAAGTTCCTGCGACACCTCGCCGAGGACGTCGACCACGCGGGTTCGCGACGGTCCCTCAACCACAATCACGGCGTCGTCGTCTTCACCAAACTCCGTGAGATAGTCGATCCAGAGCCGGTTGTATTCGCTCTCCGGGTCGAGGAGATCAACCCGACTAACCTTGTAGCCAAGGTGCTGCTGGGTCATCACGCCTGCCACCGCAGCGGTGATCAGAGCAACAGCGACGATCGTGACTGGGGCCTTGAGGCACAGCCTTGTCCACGCCACAAGACCGCGGCCGATCAGGCTCTCGCTGTGATCGGTGTGAGCCGCCGCCCCGCCAGCCTTGGAGGGGGCGACGGTGGCCTGGCCGCGTTTCGCGTTGGGCAGCGGCATCTCAGCCTTGGGCGTCTTGGAAAACAGTCGCACGTTTTTTCGAGAAAGCTCGCCCGTTGGTCGGTCTACAGATGCGGAAGCGAGGGGGATCGTAGGTACGGGGCTCGCCGGCTCCAACCCCGTGTGTTTGCCAAGACTCCAGCCCACGAGCAAATGGGAAGGCGGCGTCAACCTGGAAACCTGGGTTGCCCGGTGAGACTTTGCAGCCGGATGGTCGCCGACTGATTCGGTTCTTCCAACTGTGACGAAAACATCAATCGAAACGATTGTGACGTTCGCGAAGGGGGGGCCTGAATGCGACGTTGTCCAGGGGGGAGCGACCGGTGCGCCGGCCGCTTCAGAAAATCTGTATTGCTCTTAGCCGTCACGACGGCTTGGGGACTTGCCTCGTCGGGGCGACCGGCAGATGCCGCCGCGCTCGATCGGCAAGATCCCGAAGTGCTGACGACCGAACAAGGGAGTTCCCACCGGCTCGCCCGGCAGGAGGCACTCGAGGCGATGTCTCGCGTGCGATTGCCTCAGGCCCAGGCGGAACTGGTGCGAGACTGCGTGCGTTCCACCACGCTCTACCGTCGCCTGCCCACGCAGGAGTTCGACTGCCATCCAGACCTCCTCGCCTTCGCGCTCGAGCACCCAGAGGGAGTGGTCGACATCTGGCGGGTGCTCGAAATCAGTCGGCTGACGCTCAATCCCGCTGGCCCTGAGCAGTGGCGAATGGCCGACGGCTACGGCACGGTGGGCACGATGCGAATCCTTCACCGCAGCGGCGACGCCAAGCAGGGCATGCTCCTCGTCCACGGCCGAGGGGGCTACTCGGGTCCGTTTTCACCGAAGCCACTCACCGGTAGCTGCGTGGTCCTGCTGCGGTATCACTACGTTGATTCAACACCCGGATCGCAGGCTCGCGTGTGCCTCAAGACCGATGCCTTCCTCGACATGGATGGCCTCGGGCTGGAACTCGTGACGCGCACCCTGCATCCGCTGATCGTGACCACGGCAGGCTGGAACGTGCATGAGATCTGCCTCTTCATGGGGCATCTTTCACGCACTGCGTGCGAGAATCCGCGAGGAGTGGAACGGCTCTCGGAACGGCTGACCCACATCGCCCCAGAACACCGGACGCAGCTTGCCATGGCAGCCCGTCGTGCTGGTGGCAAGGAGGGAGACGCTGATACGGAGCCAGACATCGCCAACCGATTACCAAGCCGCTGGATGAGCAACGATCAGCAGACTGCTCCGGCAGGCACGACGCAGTAACTCGTCAGCGACGCCGATTGTCGGTGCTCGACGGCGCGGAGTCGGAAAGCCGCAGTCTCGCCTCGGTCGCCACGAGGTAGGGCTTGCGGTATTCCGGCATGTAACCACGGGCTCCGCGAACCGCCACCTCCTGCCCCACCAGTGGTGCGAGGTTGAGCGACTCCGACGGCGTGACGAACACGAGAACGGTATTGTTGGCATCCACAAGCGCCCAGCGAGGAGCGTCGGGGCGCCGCGAGACCACAGTCGCCAAGCGACCGGTCGTCTCCACGGCATCCGGGGGTGTCCAGGTTGGTTGGCCGTTGGCAGGGGCTCCGCCAGGCAGCACGCCAGGCCTCACCGGTCGGCTGCCGAGGGCCGAGAGGCTCGACCACAGGCTCCCGAGTTGCAGCTGGTTTTCAGTCGACGCAGCCGCTTCATCGAGAGCGCCCCGACGGGCTTGAATCGATTCAAAGCGAGCCAGTCGTGCATCGAGCGCATCGGCGCGCAGGCGTTCTTGATGTGTGGTAGCCCGAGCGCTCGCCAGG
>JBMTLP010000240.1:0-5524 GCA_049433245.1 Pirellulales bacterium | reverse complement strand
ACGCTGGGCTGCATGAGCGCGTGCTCGCGGAAGCGCGCCGCGAACAACGGGTCTGGGGCGAAGTTGGCGGGCTCGTGGCGTTTGTGCCCGCGGCTGCCCGCCAGCCCTTTGAGAGCTGCATCATGCCGCAGGCAGCAGATCCTTTTTTCCACACCGCCTCCAACGACTCGATCGCTGCCATCGCCTCGCTCACCAGGCTCTACGCACAGCGACTCAGCTCACTCACCTCAAGCAGCGACTACAACTGGTGGCTCCACCAGGCGTCATTCCACCCGCGCCCCCCCAGGGGCTGGCACTGGCACCTTGAAATCATGCCCCGGCTCACGCAGCTCGCTGGCTTCGAACTCGGCACTGGGTGCCACATCACCACCATGCCCCCCGCCACTGCTGCTGCCCTGCTGCGAGACGGGGAATCCACCGCGATTGGCGATGCCCCCGGTTCCCTCGCCCCCCTTTCCCCAATCCACTGATCACGGCCCCCCCACTGAGCACACCTTCCATGCCACCTCGCGTGCGTTTCGTCTTCGTCCTCCACAACCATCAACCCGTCGGCAACTTCGATTCGGTCTTCGCCGAAGCCTACGAACGCAGCTACCTGCCCTTCCTCGATCTGTTTGAAAAGCATCCCGGCATACGGATGGGCTTACATACGAGCGGACCACTCGCCGAGTGGCTCGATCGCCACCATGGTGAGTATCTCGACCGCCTGGCGGAGCTCGCTCGTGAGGGGCGGCTAGAAATTGTGGGCGGTGGTTTTCACGAACCCATCCTGGCCATGCTTCCTTCGCGAGACCGCGTGGGACAGGTGCAGAGTTACCGGGCATGGCTCGAAAAACGGCTTGGCGTGCGGGTCCGTGGGGCATGGGTTGCCGAACGCGTGTGGGACCCAGGCATGACCGTTGACCTGGCGAACGCTGGTGTGGAATGGACGATCCTCGACGACTTCCACTTCAAGTCGGCGGGGCTCGACAAAGACGAGCTCGACCGGCCCTGGTTGACTGAAGGAGACGGTCACACCCTCACCGTCTTCCCTGTCAGCGAGCATCTCCGCTACGTGATCCCCTTCAACAGTCCACAGGCCACCATCGACTATCTGGCAACGCAGCGAGACGGGGCCGTGGCTGTGTTTGGTGATGATGGCGAGAAGTTTGGAGTCTGGCCCGACACCCATCGCGCGGTCTTCGAGGAGGGCTGGCTCGACACCTTCTTCTCACTGATCGAGGCCAACAGCGACTGGGTTCAGATGACGCTCCCATCGGAAGTTGCCGACGATGTGCGTCCCGGAGGCACCATCTGGTTGCCCGAGTGCAGCTACCGTGAGATGACCGAGTGGGCTTTGTCACCGGATGACGCCGACGCCTGCCGCAGAGCGAGGCGGGCCCTCGCAGCGCAGCCCGACCTTGCCACGGCTGCCCGTTTCTTAAGAGGCGGCAGCTGGCGCAACTTCCGGCATCGCTATCCAGAGGCGATGGAGATGTATGCTCGCATGATGGCGGTGAGCGATCGATTGGAGTCGATTCGTCTCGCCGCGCGGGTGGTCGATCCCGCGGCTCTCGACGCGGCCACACGCCACCTCTATCGCGGCCAGTGCAACTGCAGTTACTGGCATGGTGCCTTTGGCGGCATCTACCTGCCGCATCTGCGAAATGCCGTGTTCGAAGAACTCATCGCTGCCGACGAGGCTGCTGACACCGCCGTTGGCCTTGAAGAACACGGCGTCGAAGCCACCACCGGCGACTTCAACTACGACGGTCATCGTGAAATCCGCCTGACCAATGAGTTGCTCGACTGCTGGTTTGCACCCCATGTCGGCGGCATGCTCTACGAGCTCGACTTGCGGGCCGCGCGGCACAACGTGCTCGCCACGCTCGATCGCCGCCGTGAGGCCTACCATGCGCAGGTGCTCGCGGGGCCGGGTGCGGCCCGCAGCGTGATCGACGCTTCCCAGCAAGCCGTCTTCAAACAAGAAGGTCTCGACCGCCTGGTGCGGTACGACCGTTTCCGCCGCAAGAGCCTGATCGATCACTTCTACGATCTCGATGTCTCGGCAGCCGCTGTTGCCGATGGCCTGGCCATGGAGCGAGGCGACTTTGCCGAGGGTCTCTACGCATCGCAGGTGCGGGAGCAGGCGGACGGCGTGGAACTCCTGTTCCGGAAAACGGGCAACGCCTGGGGAATCCCCTTCCAGCTTTCAAAGACCGTCGCGCTCACCGCAGGGTCAGAGACGCTCGAGATTGCCTATCGGCTCGAAGGTCTGCCTGCCGATTGCCGTCATCACTTCGCGGTGGAGTTCAACTTCGCCGGCATGCCGGCCAATGCCGAAGGTCGCTTCTTCCACGACAACGCGGGCACAAACCTTGGTGAACTGGGGAGCCGGCTGGACCTCTCGATGGCCGAGGGACTGGGACTCGTGGATGGATGGCTGGGGATCGACTGCCGCCTGACCTGTTCACGGCCCGCTGGCATCTGGACCTTCCCGATTGCCACCGTGAGCCAGTCTGAGGGAGGCTTTGAGTCGGTGCACCAGTCGGTGGTGGTGATGCCCCACTGGCTCGTTGTCCCTGAGGCCGATGGGACGTGGGAAGTGCGGTTGCGGCTCGCGCTTACGACTCCCGACCACTCGCCAGCGCCATCCAGTCGAGGACAGGCTCGATCCGCTCCGCTCGATGCCTGAGCCGCGCAACCGACAGGGGAGCCAGCCGCTGGGCAAGTTCCTGGTAGCCGCTCACGGCGATCCCGGCCGCCGAAGTGGGATCATCAGCGGTCGCTGGCCCTGGATCGTGCACCTCCGAGAGCACAACGGCAGCCACATGATGCCCCTGCGAACGGGCTGCGGTGACCACCGCCAGCGTGCGACCGATCGCACCGAGTCGCGCGTCGTCGCAGACCACCAGCGGCAAACCAAGTTCACGGGCAAGGTCGGCATTGAGCAGGCGAGGAGAGAGAGGGGAGTAGAGTCCGCCTGCACCTTCCACCACCACACACTCGCTGCGTGACAGCCACCCCTCCACGGCAGTCGCGAGGAGGGCTTCGTCAATCGTGCGGCCCTCGGCCGCCGCGGCCCGTGCTGGTGCCACCGCAGCGGTGAAAGCTTGCGGACAGACATCTTCCAACGCACCCGGGCGACCAGCAGCTTCCCACAGGCGGTAGGGATCTCCGCCGTCCGCTGTCACGCCGCTGGCCACCGGCTTGCATACCCCCACCGACACCCCACAGCGGACAAGCTGCCGGAGAATCGCCTCCGCCACGGCGGTTTTACCCACGTCGGTGTCGGTGCCGCAGAGAAAAAGTCCACGTCTCATGCCAAAACAGCCCTTGGAATCCGTGCACGGCGTTGCTTTGCGCCCCAGAGCATCTATAGTAGAGCAGTTGTTGAGAATGATTCTCAAAAACTGCGTTGCGTTCAACCTCCTCTTCGTTGCTGAGGCTCTTCGATGACGTCGCTCGACCGCGTCCCCGTCGGTTGGTCCGCTCGCGTTTCACGCGTCGTAGGGGATGACCCTGCCACCCTGCGGCTGCTCGAGATGGGCCTGACGCCTGGCCTCACGCTCCGCGTGATGGGCTCGGCTCCACTCGGCGACCCCATCGAACTGGAGCTTCGCGGATACCGCCTCTCGATTCGCCGCCGGGAAGCAGCCCGCATCGAGGTGGAGGTGGTTGAGGCTGCCCAGGTCGCGCTCGCTGGGGTCTGAGATGCCGTCTCAGCATGTTCCTGCTGTCACTGCCACGAGCGACGGCGGACCCGAGATGGCTCTCGTGGTGGCCCTGCTGGGGAATCCGTTCACCGGGAAGAGCACACTCTTCACAGCGCTTGCGGGTATTCCAACCCGCGTTGGCAACTACCCCGGCGTCACCGTTGAGGAAAAGCGCGGACGCTTCTCTCACGCGGGCAAGCCAATCGAACTGATCGATCTGCCTGGCATTTACAGCCTGGTTGCCCGCAGCCCGGATGAACAGGTGGCCATGGCGGTGCTCGAAGGCCGTCAGGAGGGGAGCCCGCCGATCGACTGCATCGTCGTCCTCGCGGATGCCACGAGCCTGGAGCGGAACTGCTACCTCGTCAGCCAAGCACTCTCTCTCAAACTGCCCGTCGTCGTTGCGTTAACTCTGATCGACCTCGCCGCGGACCGTGGCATCACCATCGATCACGCGGAACTCGCCGCTCGCCTTGGCTGTCCAGTTCTTCCGATCGTCGCTCCTCAGGGGAAGGGCCTCGATGAACTGGCCGACGCCGTTGCCAAAGCGACACACTGTCCTCCCCCGCCCGCGCCCGCAGTGAAGCCTGAAGAGATCGAGAATGCTCATGGGCATTCCCCGGCGGCGCTTGAAGCCATGGCCCGCTACCGGTGGATCGAGCAGTTGCTCGATGGTGTGGTCAGCCGGTCGGTTCAGGCCGGTGGTTCGCTCGAAGAGCGGATCGATGCCGTGCTCACCCACCGGGTAGCAGGAACCGTGGTGTTCGTGGCAGTGATGCTCACTGTCTTTTCGTCGATCTTCTGGGCAGCAGCGCCGATCATGGACCTCTTCTCTGGGGCCATTGACGCGATTGCCGGCATCCTTGACGAACGCCTTCCTGAGGGAGCGATTCGTTCGCTCCTCGTCGATGGGGTGGTGGCCGGTGTGGGCGGTGTGGTGGTCTTTCTGCCTCAAATCGCCCTGCTGTTTCTGTTCGTAGCCGTGCTCGAAGGCTGCGGCTATCTTGCACGGGCGGCGTATCTCATGGATCGGCTGCTCGTGGGTGTTGGCCTCAGTGGCCGCTCCTTCATCCCGCTGCTCTCGAGTTTCGCGTGCGCGATTCCCGGCATCATGGCCACCCGCACGATCGAGAACCGCCGCGACCGACTGATCACGATCCTCGTCGCACCGTTGATGAGCTGCTCCGCTCGGCTCCCGGTGTATGTGCTCCTGACCGCAGCGTTCGTGCCCAACACCGCAGTCGCGGGAATCCCCTGGCTGCGGCTGCCGGCCGTGGTGCTTGCGAGCATGTACGCCCTAGGCGTCGTCGTGGCCGCCGCCGTGGCAGCTATCCTCTCGCAGACAATCTTTCGCGGCCCCCCACAGCCATTCGTGATGGAACTGCCTGGCTGGCGTTGGCCGCAGCCGATGGTGGTGCTCGAACGGGTCCGCGAAGCCTGCTGGTCGTTTCTCTCCAATGCCGGCACGTTGATTGTCGGGGTCAGTATCGTCGTCTGGGCCCTGGCGAGTTATCCCTACAACAACGAGGCGATCAACGCGGAAGTTACTCGTGAAAAAGTGGCGATCACCGAACTGATCGAGCTGTTGGCTGCGGCGGATGACGAGGCCTCCCGCGAACGCCTGGCGGAACTCACCGAGGAACGTGCGCTACTCGAAACCGAGGAAGGACTGGAAGCTGCCCGCCGCGGGGCGGCAAGTCGGCAAAGCTTCCTTGGCATGGCCGGGAGATTGATCGAGCCGGTCGTGCGGCCGCTCGGCTGGGATTGGCGAATCGGCTGCGCCGCGATTGCCAGTTTTCCAGCAAGAGAGGTGGTGCTGGGCACGCTGG
>JBMTLP010000239.1:0-5568 GCA_049433245.1 Pirellulales bacterium | reverse complement strand
GGGCCCTCCACCACGGCAGTCCACGCCGGCGAGGCGAGGCAGAAGCCCGGCGATGCGATCACCGACGCGGTTTTCCTGGCCAGCACCTACACGTTCGCCAACACCGACGCGATCATCCGCTTTCTTGAAGAAGGCATCGAACGGGAAGAGTATGGCCGGTACGGCAACCCCGGTGAACGGGTTGTGGAGCGAAAACTCGCTGCCATCGAGGGGGGTGATGACGCAGTGCTCTTTGCTTCCGGCATGGGCGGGCTCGTGGGGCTACTGATGGCCCACCTCAGCGGCGGCGATGAGGTGATCTTCTTCGATGAGTGCTACCACCGCAGCCGCGAGTTTTGCTACAAGCATCTCACGCGGTATGGCGTCGGCTTCAAGCAGGTGAAGACCATCGACTACGAAGCGATGGAAGCCGCTATCACCCCCAACACAAAACTCCTCGTCAGCGAGTCGCCAACCAACCCACACCTGAGCATCATCGACGTCGATCGCTTTGCTGACATCGGCCGCCGCCACGGCGTGCTGACCATGATCGACGCCACCCTCTGCACGCCCTACAACATCCGGCCGCTCGACGCGGGCATCGACTTCGTGCTGCACTCGGCCACGAAGTATCTCGGCGGCCACAATGACCTGCTCGCCGGAGTGGTGGTGGGAAATCAGCAGCTGATGGAGCCGATTCGCAAACTGCGTGGCATCATGGGGGGCGTCAACTCCCCGCACAACGCCTACCTGCTCGAGCGCGGCTTGAAAACACTGCCGCTGCGGATGGAGCGGCACAACGCCAACGGGCTCGCCGTCGCCCGCTTTCTTGAATCCCACCCACGGGTGGAAAAGGTCTTCTACCCCGGCTTGGAAAGCCATCCCCAGCACGACGTGGCCTGCCGCACGATGAAGGGCTGGGGCGGCCTGGTGACTTTCCTGTTGGCTGATGCCGACTGGCGAGAAACGGCCGACGTGATCGACCGCGTGCGGATTCCTCGCATCGGTCCAAGCCTCGGAGGCGTTGAGTCGCTGATCGAGCAGCCCATGGTGATGAGCTACTGGAACTACACGCCCCAGGAGCGGGCCGGCTTCCGCATCTCCGACTCGATGATTCGCATCGCCTGCGGCATTGAAGACACCGACGACCTGATCGCTGACCTCGACCAAGCCCTCGCCGGTGGCCGGTAGCCGCTCCTCCAGCAGCGAAGCGTCTGCTCGGCGGCCGCACGCGACGGCTTAAAAATAGGCCGTCTGCGCAAAAACCAGCGGTCGTGCCGGTTTTGACGGAAGTTTTGGTTGTTCCGATTCCGATACCTGTTCCGGACCCTTTCCGCACTGCGGTTCGTGCCGTGCTGCGACTGTGTAGGAGACAGGCTGTCATGAACTCGGCGAACACCTCGGGAAAACACTCACGGGCTCGCACCTTGGCCCTGGCCTGCTGCCTGTCGGTGGCGTGCCTGAGTGCCGGCGAACGCGACGCCAAAGCCGCAGACAGTAACGATCTCAAGTGGACACCCCACCGCCAAAGCCGCAGTGAGCCGCCGACACCGATGACGATTGCGTCGCGGCCCGACGATGCGGCCGCCATGCCGGAGTTTCCGGTGGCAGAGCGAGCGGTCTCGCCCGCCCCTACCCGGCGACCGGTCGCGAGCGTGGTGGTCGAACCTGGCAACCCTTTTGTCGCCCCGCAGGGAGCCGCTCCCGTGGCCCCGGGCCAGATTCGCCGGGTCCCTCCGCGGCAGCAGCAGCCAGCCTCCCAGCCAGCTCCCAGCGTGAACGTCTCGGAACTGATGACGCAGATGTTTACCAACGCCCCGTTCACCCGCACGCCGCAGGGTGAGATGCAGACCACGATCTACGGCGCGGAGACGGCCGCCTCGCGGCAAGGTTTGCCCTTGCCCAGCTCAGCCTCGCGAGCAGCACGCCCCGATCGCTACGCCATGAACTCCGACGACCTTCCCTCGGTGATGGGGCCCACCCTCGCCGACGACAGCGATGCCGGCGCACTGGAACCGTCGTATGAGGAAGTGCCCGCCTCCGAGATGGACAGTTCCATGTCGTTCGACGAGGGGATGATCATGGGCGACGAAATGCCCTGGACAGAACCCCACTACGACCCTGCCATGGAGCGGCACGCCTACGGTCCGAACCCACCTCCCGGTGCGGCAATGCTCCCGGGCGGCACGGTCGTCAGCGAACCGGGGATCGCGGGCAACATGTGGATGGGCGAGTTTCCCGGCCACGATCCCTACGGCTGCGAAGACGAGTGTGGCTTCCTACCCATGTTTCCCGGTCACCACCACAGCCGCTTCTGCAACTGGCTGCGACGTTTCGGTCGCCCGTACTACGGCTGGCGTTGGTACCGCGACATGAATGTCAGCATTGGCACCACTGGTTTTCAGAACGGCCCCGACATCGGCCTGCTTGGCGACTTCGGCACGAGCGAATCGATCAACTGGGCGATGCCACTCTGGAACGCCTTCGGTATCGGCTGGCAGGTTGGTGTGCGAGGCGTGCAGACCAACTTCAACAGCACGTCGATCTATGTTGAAAACCAGAAGCTCCTGCAGAACTCTGCACGAAACCAGGTCTTCCTAACCACAGGGCTCTTCACCCGGGCATTTGAAGGACACGGCTTACAGGGTGGCTTGGCCTACGACTACCTCCGCGACAACTGGTACGACGATGTCGACGTGGCACAACTGCGTGGCGAAATCAGCTACGTCTTCGGTGCCTGGGAGGCTGGCTTCTGGGGAACCGGAAACGTGAAGGATGCCAACGGCATCTTTGGCCGCCGGAACAGGACCAGCATCACGGCCGACTCCGTCGACATCTATGCCGGTTTCTATCGGCTCTACTTCGGCGACGCCAACGAACTCAAGATCTGGGGCGGTTCGACGGGCACCTCCGATGGCATCATCGGCTCCTACCTGCGAGCTCCGATGAACCGCAGCCTCGCCCTCGAAGGTACCTTCACGTACGTCATGCCTGGTCCTTCCAAGACCGTGCCACTGGATGCTACCGGCAACTCGTACGTGACCTACACCGATGCCGCCTGGAACGTGGCGGTGAACGTGGTGTTCTACCCCGCCTGCCGCTCGCGACGTGGCCTCGCCAGCCCGTACCGGCCGCTGTTTGAGGTGGCCGACAACGGCAACCTCATCCGCAGCCTCACCCACTGAGCCGTCCCCCTCGCGTTACGAGGGGAATGGCGAGGATCCGAGCGGGGGTGAAACCCCAAAACCTTGGGTTTTCCGGGCCTGATCTGCCGCCAGCGGGGGACGGCTGGTATGCTCTGGCATCTCGCAGGAGGCCTGGGCCGCACCGGAGGTTTCACGTGTTGAAACGTCCTCCGTCTTGTCGCAGCCGTTCTCGGGCGAGCGCGAAACTCGTTTCGCCACACCATCTCAGTCTCTCACGGTCCACGGATTTCCACGATGACTGCATCCAACGAACACGACCCCTGGGGCTCGCTGGCCGATTCCCTGGGCGTTCCAGCCGGTAGCGAGCCTCAAGCCTCCCCGGAAAACAAGGCAAGCGAGCCCGCCAAGGCGGCCCCACCCCAGCCAAAGCCGGCTGCGGTGCGTCGCGATCCTCGTCCGGCCCCGGCCGCCGACTGGGGAGCCTTGGCAAGTGGCCTCGGGCTTGAGCCAGACAAGGCACCTGCGGCAGCAACTCCGGCCCCTGCCAAACCTCAGCCCCAGCCTCCCAAGGCCGTCGAACCGGCCAAGGTGGTCCCACCGGCCGAGCCGTCAGATCGCGATGACATCGCGAGAAAACTCGCCAGTGGATCGCGACTGTGGGATGACGACGAGCCCGCTCCACAGCCCGCCAAAGAGCGGCCCGCGCGTGAGCCCAGACCTCCTCGCCAGGACCGTCCTGTGGTCACTCGCGACGAGCCCCGTGCAGAGCCCCGCCCCGTTGAGGAGACGCATGCTCAGCGTCTCAGCGACGATGTGGAAGCGGTCGAAGAAGCAGATCGTCCCGCGCGATCAGACGAAGGCGACAGCGAAGACGACCGGCCACGCCGGCGCCGCCGAGGCAGGCGAGGTGGACGAGGCCGAGCCCGCTCGAGCCGAGACGAAGGTGGTCGGGAAAACGACCTCCCGCGAGACGACAGCCAGGCGTCGGGTGGCGATCTCTCCGACCGCTTCGACGACGAACCCGCGGTTGCGGAAAACACCACAGAAGAGCGTTCGTCCTCGACCGACGAGGCGGGGGACGAGGAGCCACGCCGCGGACGCGGACGGCGGGGACGAGGACGCCGCTCACGACGGGGCAGCGACGCGGCCGGCGAGCGTCGGCAGCCGCAGGGCGAAGACGAAGACCGACTCGGTGCTGGGCCTTCGCGGCGTTCCGAAGACGACCACGACCACGACGACGAGGATCTCGAGGCCGTCTCGAGCGAGCAAACTGAGGCCGGGGGCGACTCCGACGCTCTCGACGAAGATGGCGAACCCCGCAAGAAGCGACGACGACGTGGCCGTCGGGGTGGCCGGCGTCGCTCGAAGCCCCGTGCCGACGGAGAAACCAGTGCTGGCGAGTCGGACGAAGATTCCAGCGATGAACCAACGCCAACCGGGTATATCGGGGCAGCAAAATCTCCTAAGGCAGATGGCGTTCGCCGAAAGCCTGCCGATGGTGAAAAAAGCGGTGACAAGAACGGTGACAAGAACGGCGATGAACGGCGACGACGGCGGCGGCGCGGCCGAGGAAGCAGCAGCGAGGAGTCGCCGGGCTCGCGAAACCGCGGCCGCACGGCGTTCCGCCCCGTCAGCAGTTCGTTCTCGCAAGACGACGAAGGCGTGGAATACCTCGGCCTTGACGACGGCGACGACACCCCGCGGACCGCACCGCGACGAGCCGATGCCGAAACCGACGAGGCAGTTGCGGAGAGTGGTCTCGATGCGGTTCGCGAAGTGCCCAGCTGGGTCGAAGCGATCGGGATCGTGATCGCCGGCAATCTCGACGCTCGGTCGAAGTCGCCCCGTCCAGAACCGAACCGTCCGCCGCGAGGTCGCTCGGGCCCGAGCCGCTAATCTGGCCCGAGCAACAAAGCTCGCCCTACTTCATGGCGATCGTGCGAGCCAAAGGCCGCAGGATCTGATCGACAACGCAGTTCTCGATCACATCCATCGCGAGGCCATACAGCCGGTCGATCGCCTCGACATAGCCCACGGTGGGGTCGAGGCTGCCGTACTGGCGAGCGGTCACATACACGCTCAGTTGCTCCTCGCTGTAGTCACCTGTCCGCACCTGAAAGGCGTTGGTCCGCGTCTCGGTGCTGACGCGTACCTGTGTTCGGCACTCTTCGTCCACTGCCAAGGTGATCGAAGGCTCATAGTTGATGACCCGCGTACCGGGGATGTCCCCCATCGGCTCGAGCGAGGGCCCCACCCCCAAGGCTTCCGCTAACAGGGCGTTGTGATTCCCGCGATATGCGAAATCGAAGCCGAACAGCAGATCGAGCGCTTCGCAGTCGAGCGGGCTCACCGAAAGCAGGGCCGGAGCGAGATCGAGCACGAGGCGGTGCTGCTTCATGGCCGCCTCCGGCGAAGCGGGGTTCACCTCACCTGAAGAGAGCCG
>JBMTLP010000238.1:0-5592 GCA_049433245.1 Pirellulales bacterium | reverse complement strand
ATCTGCCGCGAGGCTGGAATCGGGCTTGGGACTGGGGAGCGTTTCCAGACCACGATGAGGATTCGGCCGATCACCAGTTGGCGATGAAGGCTGCCGCGGTCTTACGCGAGGAAGCCGACTCGCCGTTCTTCTTATCGATCGGCTTTTTTCGCCCACACGTTCCACTGCATGTGCCCCCCCGCTGGTTCGCACTCTACGACGAGCAGCGGCTTTCGCTTCCCCGGGTTCTCGCCACGGATCTCGATGACGTGCCCGCGAACTTTCGCGACATCAACCTGTCGGTGGCTGCCCCCACGCATGCAGACGTATTGCGGCTCGGCAAGCAGCGCAGTCTCACGCACGCATACCTCGCATCGGTGAGTTTTGTGGACCACTGTGTGGGTATCGTGCTCGAGGCGCTGCAGGCAGGTCCTCACGCCGACAACACGCTCGTGGTGCTCTGGAGCGATCATGGTTTTCACTTGGGTGAGAAGCAGCACTGGGCAAAGCGAACGCTGTGGGAAGAGTCGACGCGGGTGCCGCTCCTCGTTGCCGGCCCTGCGATCCCGGAGGGGGGAGTCTGCCGCGAGGCGGTGAGCCTGATCGATCTCTATCCAACCCTGGCTGAACTTTGCCACCTCCCCGTTCCGGGCCACGTCGACGGAACGTCGCTCGTGCCGCAGTTGCGGGATCCTCAGGCCCCGCGGAGTGTGCCCGCGATCACGTCGTCGTACTTTGGCAACCATGCGATCCGCAGTCGCGACTGGCGGTTGATCGTGTATGACGACGGCGCCGAAGAACTCTACGACCATCGCAGCGATCCGGAGGAGTTTCACAACCTTGCTGGTGATCCGGCCCATCGCGCTGTTCGTGATGCCCTCGCTGCCTGGCTCCCCACGAATCCCGCAGCGGAGTTCAAGGGCCTATCCGAGCGTCGGGCAACACCGTAGCCTCAGGAGGTGCACTAGCGGCGGCGATCACCTGCGGTGTTTGGTGTGTCGCCGCAGCCGCCAAACGGCTCGCTGAGGCCGATGTTTTCTTTCGACTGGCAGACCTCGTGGGGTTGCTCTCGTTGAACTCTGGCTATCTCTACGCTGCGGCGGCCTTCATCCTCTGGGGCGTGTTGCCGATCTACTGGAAGCAGCTGGACGCGATTTCTGCGGCGCAGCTCGTGGCGCACCGGGTGGTTTGGTCAACGGGCGTGCTCGTGCCCTTGGTCTGGCTGACCGGTGGGGGGGCGAGTATCAAGACAGCGCTGACCACGCCTCGGCTGCTTGCTCGGCAGGCCCTCGCAGCCATGTTCGTGTCTGCTAATTGGCTCGGCTTCGTGTGGGCGGTTACCAATGGCCGCATGATCGAAAGCAGCCTGGGCTACTTTTTAAATCCCCTGCTGAGCGTGCTGCTGGGCGTGTTTGTGCTCGGCGAGCGGATGCGGCCGTTGCAGTGGTGTTCGGTTGCCGTGGCGGCTGTGGGCGTCGCGTGGCTCGCCGCGCAGTATCACCACTTCCCCTGGATCGCCGTATTCCTCGCCGGCACGTTTTGTCTTTATGGGCTGGCAAAAAAGAAAACGTCGCTGCTGGCGATTCCGTCGTTGACGGTCGAGACGCTGGTCTTGCTCCTGCCCGCATCTGCCTTCCTCTTGCTGGAGCATGGTGCGGGGCGCGGAGCCTTTGGCCGGCTCGGTTGGCGGGAGGATTTGCTTATCGCGTCTTCCGGAGTGATCACGGCAGTGCCGTTGCTGTGCTTTGCGGCTGCAGCGCGGCGGATCCCGCTCTCTGCGATTGGGTTGATGCAGTACCTCGGCCCATCCCTACAGTTTGTGCTCGGGTTGTTTGTTTACGGCGAGCCCTTTGACGCTGGCAAGCTGGTTGGCTTCGTGATCGTGTGGGTGGCGCTGGTGATCTATGCGGCCGATGGGCTGCGGCAGTTGTCAGGCACCGCACGACAACGCGTGGCGGCCTGACGCGCAGGTTATGACACGACGGCTTTGAGATGCTTCGCCGAAGGCGTTGTGCGGAAGCCTGAGCCGTGGAGCACCGCTTCGCCACTCCAGCGGTAGCCGCAGAGAAAGCCCTGCTTGGCCACACTCCAATCGAGGCAGGCGACGTTTTCCGCGAGCAGGTGAGGGGCATCGCCAACGAGCCAGTAGTGCCCAACAAACACCGGTGGCGCGGTTCGCGGATAGGGAACGGCAGCCTCGTGGATGTCGTCGGGGAGTGGCTGTTCGCAGTCAACTGGGGGGCTGGCAAGGGCATAGCTGCCGTAGGTGTGCCCTGCTGGGTCGAGAAACCACCGTAGGCGTATGAACGTCCGCTTGTGTCCATCTTTGTCGAGGAAAAACAGCGGATGAGGGAGTTTGGCTTCCTTCCCCTTGAGCACGGTTTCCACCGCAGCAAATAGGTCGCCGGTGGGCTTGCAGGCACGGTGGAGAAACGCCGCATCCAGTGGGCCTTGCCGCTCGGCTGCGATTTCTGCCATGCGTGCCTCATCCCAGCACGCGTGCACCGCCCTGATACTGCCGAGATCGAGCCACATCGGCAGCGAACGAAACCAGTCGAGGTGGGAGGCGAGGTCACCGTCGCTCAGCTGCCTCAGCGTCTCGGAGTGTTGCTGCACATTCTTGGGCGTGTGGGGCCGAAGAAACTCCCTCGGATTGTCACTGTCGGCAGTGTGGAAGGCGAGCGCGTTGAGTTCGTGGTTGCCGAGCACCGCGTGGGCAGCGCCGGCCTCCACCATCGGACGCACAATCTCAAGCGTTTCGCGGATCCGCGGGCCGCGGTCGATCAGGTCACCGAGGAAAACAACCTGCCTCTCGGGATGCCGGTAGACGCCGTGACGTCGTTCGTAGCCAAGTTGGGTAAGCAGTGCGAGGAGTTCGTCTGCGTGGCCGTGGATGTCGCCGATCAGGTCGTACATGAAACGTGGCGCAGTGTGGCTCAGCCCTCAAACTTCCTCAGTTCGGCAACTGCACCCTCGATGATGAGCGACGCCACAGGGGTGCCGTCTTCTACGGGCGTCGTGCCATCCCGACGAGTGAGTTTGAGTTGTTGCTGACCCTTGAGGTGCTCCGCCAGCTGCTTCGTCAGTGATTTCTGCTCAGCTTCCGGTAGTTTTGTGAAGGCAGCACGGCCACGGCACTTCGGAAACGCGCGACAACCGAGCCAAGGGCCCCGCTTGCCATCACGGAGGTTCATCACCTGGCCACACTTCTCGCAAGGAATGTCGGTGACGATCGGCGGCGGGGCCGGGAACTTGAGGTTGCCCTTGTTGTCGAGGTTCAGAATGAACTGGGCAGGAACGTCCGATCCGGCAGCCTTCTTGCCTGTTTTCTTTGGTGGCGGCGGGAGGTCTTCCACCAAGAAGTCGCCGAAGCGTCCGGTCTTCTTCACCATCGGCACGCCAGCTGGCGAGAGCAGGTCGATCTGCGCGGGCATCAAGGGGCGACCTTCATGATCCACTGGCATCGCGAACTTGCAGGCGGGAACTTCCTTCGGCTTACGAGCACGAGGCTTTTTGCCCTTGGTCGTGGTAGCGACCGGCACTTCCTCCAGAACCTTCTCGTTGTAGCCACTACAGGAGAGGAAGCGGCCCGACTTGCCGAGGCGGTATTCCAGTTGCCGCCCGCAGGCTGGGCAGGCGTAGTCGGATGGCGTGGACTCGGCCTTCTTGTGAGGAAGTTTCGAAGCGTCGTCGAGCTTTGGCAGCAGTTCGTTGTAGAAACTGTGGAGCATCTCGGTCCACGGCATCTTGCCCTGCGCTACCTGGTCTAACTCACGCTCGATCGCACGGGTATAGCCCACTTCGATGAACTGATCGCGAAACCCTTCTTCCAAAAACGCCGTGACTGCTTCGCCGAGAGCGGTCGCGTAGAATCGACGGTTGCTCTGTTCGACGTAGCCGCGATTCTCGATCACGTTGATGATGCTTGCGTAGGTCGAGGGGCGACCGATCCCTTCTTCCTCGAGCTTCTTCACGAGGGTCGCTTCGCTGTAGCGGGGCGGCGGTGCTTGGAACTTCTGCCGGGGCTCGATGGCGATCGGAGCGAGTTGGGTGCCCTTTTCAAACTCGGGCAACACCTGATCACCATCCCCCTTCGGGATGCCCGTGATCCGCAGACAACCGTCAAAGCGAAGGACGCGGCCATTCGCCTTGAAGACGGCACCGGTGTCGCGGTCGGTTCGCCGCATCTTGACCGCCGTCGAATCCCATTCCGCATCAACGGCTTGGCAGCCCACGAACGACTGCCAGATCACCTTGTAGAGCTTGTACTGCTCCTCGCTAAGGGCGGAGGCAATGGAGTCGGGATCCCGGAAAGGATCGGTGGGGCGAATCGCCTCGTGGGCCTCTTGTGCGCTCTGGTTGGTGCTGGAGTAGAAGCGAGGCTTCTCCGGTACGTACTGCTTGCCGACTCGCTCCTCGAGGTACTGCCTCGCCAGCGAAATGGCCTCACCCGAGAGGTTGGTTGAGTCGGTTCGCATGTACGTGATCAAGCCGGTCAAGCCAACGCCAGGAAGGTCGATGCCTTCGTAGAGTTGCTGAGCGATCCGCATCGTCCGGTCTGTCGACATGCCCAGCCGGCTGCTGGCCGCTTGCTGGAGCGTGCTCGTGATGAAGGGGGGGAAAGGCTTCGAACGCGTGCGGGTCACGTCGATCGATTCGACAGCGTAACGAGCAGCGGGGTCGGGGCGACCGAAGATACGAGCGACGTTTTGGCCACGTCCCTTCGCGTCCTCGACACGTTCACGCTCGATCGAGAGATCAACCAGCCCTGCGGCCTCAGCAGCCTTGGCAGCAGCATCCACAAGGTCGGCTGTCGAGGTGTTCTCGGCATGGATCTTCAGGGACACCCCACCCACCTCAACCAGGTCGGCTGTAAGGCTCTGATGGTCGGCGAGCCAGGTCATCTTGTCGCGAACGACGGGGCCGCGACCACGTTCATCCCGCTGGGCTGTGAATGCCGCCCACGCTTCGTGGAACGCGGCCGAGGAACTGAGGTCGAACGTAAGGCTGCCGGTGACTTCCCAGGATTCATCTGGAGTGAACGCCCGAATCTCCTTTTCTCGCTCCACGACAAGCCGGGTGGCCACGCTCTGCACTCGGCCAGCGCTCAGCCCGGAGGCGACCTTCTTCCACAAAACGGGGGAGACCTGGTAGCCGACGATGCGGTCAACTATACGACGAGCCTGCTGAGCCTCCACTCGCGGCATATTGATTGCACGAGGATGCTCGAAGGCTCGCTTCACTTCCGCCTTCGTGATCGAGTCGAACGTGACACGCTTGGCTTCCGCCGGGTTCACATCGAGCACTTCCGTGAGATGCCAGGCGATGGCCTCCCCTTCGCGATCAAGGTCAGTGGCGAACCAGATGTCACGGGCTCCCTTGGCGAGTTTGCGGAGTTCGGTGACCGTCTTCTTTTTGGCGGAGTCTATTTCATAGGCCGGCGCGAAATCGTGTTCGAGATCGACCCCGGGAACGAGTTGCTTGGTGCCTTTCGGGGCACGGCTCGGCAAGTCCCGAATGTGGCCCACCGAGGCCTTCACCACGAACCCTGGGCCCAGATATTTCTCAATCGTCTTGGCTTTGGCGGGAGACTCCACTATCAGCAGATGTTTC
>JBMTLP010000237.1:0-5596 GCA_049433245.1 Pirellulales bacterium | reverse complement strand
CGTGAGGGTGACGCCTTGCAGCGAAGCCACCGATTCTGCCACCAGCGGCGTCCAGTTCACGAGAGTGGCTTCCCACGCTCGTCGGGCCTCGGCTCGTGCGGGAGTGTCCGCCTCCAACTCCGCCTGCAGCTTTGCCACCTGATCGGCGAGGTCCGTCAGGCGTGCCTGCTCACTCGGATCGGGAACCTGCATCTTGGGCCCCCAATTGCCACCGGCGTAGAGCCCCTGCTCCTTGATGTCGGCGAAGAAGGCTTCCATCCGATAGAAGTCGCGCGTCGTGAACGGGTCGAACTTGTGGTCGTGGCACTCGGCACAGCCGAGCGTGATCCCAAGCCAGGCTCCCGATACATTGCGAACCCGCTCGGCGATGTACTTCGCGAGATACTCCTTGGGCTGCACGCCACCTTCGGCGCTCATCATGCCGAGGCGGTTGTAGCCAGCCGCGATCTGCTGCACCGGGGTGGCCGATTCCAAGAGGTCCCCCGCAAGTTGCTCAACCGTGAAGCGATCAAAGGGCATGTTGGCGTTGAACGCGTCGATCACGTAATCGCGATACGGCGACACACTCATCTGCTGATCCCCGTGGTAACCAACGGTGTCGGCATACCGCACAAGGTCAAGCCACCACATCGCCATCCGCTCTCCGTAATGCGGCGAAGCGAGGAGTCGATCCACCAATCGCTCGTAGGCATCGGGTGAAGTGTCGGAGAGAAACACCTCTGCTTCCTGCGGCGTGGGGGGCAAACCTGTCAGGTCGAAATGCAGTCGCCGCAGCAACGTGGTGCGATCGGCTTGCGAGGTCGGGGCGAGGGCCTGCTCTGCCATCCGCTCGTTGATGGCCTCGTCGATCGCTGTCGTCAAGCTGCCGTGCTCTACGTCACTGTGGACAATCGGCTCAAACGCCCAGTGCCCCTCATATGCGGCCCCTTCACGCACCCATCGCTCGAGCAAATCGATCTGCTCCAGCGTGAGCTCTTTGTGCGATTCGGGCGGTGGCATCACCTCGTCCGCCACGGTGCTGCGAATCCTGCGGACCAGTTCGCTAGCCTGCAGATCACCCGCCACCACCACACCGCTCCCGTCCTCTGCACCGAACAATCCATCGGGAGTGTCGAGCCGCAAGTCAGCCTCGCGGGTGTTGGCGTCGGGCCCATGACAGAAGAAACAGTTGTCGGAGAGGATCGGTCGGATGTCGCGATTGAAGCGGATCTCATCCGCCGTCGCCGAGCTTGTGACCGTGGCAAGAAGAAGGCCCACCGCACACGCCGGAAGCCAGCGAGCGTGCCGCTGGACAGCCACCCTCGCGGGACTGGGCCCGTGCGCGCTGCCTGCCTTGCCTGAAATCGTGCGACGTTCCGTCATGATGCCCCCTCAACCCACCGACCCGCGTTCCACTCTCGGCATCGCAACCGATACGAGCACTGCTGATGACACCAGTTTACCACCCTGCCACCTGAACCCCGAAACGCAGCAACCGCACACGTCAGGTTGCCAAGCCCCGGCGGCAACCGTCATTTCCTCAATTCGCCGCTGCGGATCACTTTCTATCGCCCTTCTGGCGGAGGGGGGAGCTCGACGGCGTAGTTGGATAACCGAAGATCAGGCTCTGGGTAGTCGGTGCTGATCAACTGAGCGCCCGTCGCGATGGCAACATCGCGGCGACGGGTCGCGTTCTCACGCGCTTCGCGGGTGCCGGCATCTGCCCGGGTCCGCACGAGGAAGCCGCTCTGCACGAGTTCGCAGATCTCCTCCTCGGCTGCGACCGGGTCGTTGCGTTTCATCCAGGCTGCCTCAGGATGTTCGCGCGACACACTCACAAACAGCAGCCGCTCGCGGTCGGTCGCCTCGAGGTAACGATCCCGATCGGCACCCTCGTTGTCGAGCAGGAAAGCCACCTTGCCGAGATGGTCCTCGACCGCCGGCCACCCCTTGCCCGCCACGGCGTCGCGAAGCGTGGCCGCTTCCCCCTGTACATCGCGGGGTGCGAGGATCCGGTCGCGTGGCCACACGTCTCGGATCTCTTGGTGCAGCGCAGTGAACGAGTCTGCCAACCAAGGAAGCGGCCGTGAGCCTGAAAACGAATCGCTCTTGAGTTCGAGCAGCACATAGATGGGCACGTGCCAGGCATGCGCATCGGACCACGTTTTGACTTCGGTCAGGGCATCCCGCAGCGTGTAGTTCGTAGTGCGGACGTCGAAGTCAGGGCTATGGAGAATCTTGATCCCAGGAGTGGCGAGCCGCCCCTCTGGATCGAAGGGGGGCATGCCTGCGCCCGCCACCTTTCCCATCGTGATCGCCAATGGATGCCGATAGAGCTTGCCCTCGGGATCGAGGTAGCAGTCGAGTTCAATGTGCCGCACGCTCAGTTGCTCAAACTGTTCGGCGAGCGGCCGCCGCGTGTAGTCGATGGCCGCAGCTTCACCGCCCGCCACCGCAGCGATCGCCGACATGGTGAAGGCATCGGGAGCGATGTGGTAGGAGTTGTGCGTGCCGAGCAACTGCAACTGATCGATCCGCAGCGATTCCTCGCCACGCACTGCACCCACCGCCGTGATGATTACAAAGACAGGCAGCAAGCTCCACGCTGTCAACAACATCGCACGCCGCACGATTCCCCTCTCCGATGTACCGCTGCCCGTGCACAGACCCGCCACTCCGATTTCCGAACAGCCTCTTGAGCCTTCATTCGTAAGAAGACGACCTCATAATTGCACGCTTCCACCGAACGCGGTCATGAGTCCGTCTGCATCAGGGCGCGGCGTCGGTTTTACCTTGGTGGCTGGCGTCTTGCGCAGGCAGGAAGCCCCGCTTCCGCATGAGTGCCACCGTCTCCGGATCCCGTCCGCGGAAGGCCCGGTAGGCTTCTGCCGCATCACGCGTGTTGCCAGCCGAAAACACGTGCTCGACGAGTCGGCCTGCCACGGTTGCATCCCAGGGCCCCTCCGCCTCCGTAAACGCCTCCCAGGCATCGGCCGTGAGCACGTCTGCCCAGAGGTAACTGTAATAAGCAGCTGAATAGGCGTCGCCCGTGAAGAGATGGAGGAAGTGAGGCAATCGGTGTCGCATCACGATCTCCTTCGGCATGCCCAACTCCGCGAGCGTCTCCCGCTCAAAGGCGGCCGGATCGATCGGTGGTGTTGCCAAGTGCAGTTTCATGTCGACGAGCGCACTGGCAAGAAACTCAACCGTTGCAAATCCTTCGTTGAACGTGGCTGCGGCTTCGATTTTTGCCACGAGCGCCTGCGGGATCGGCTCGCCAGTCTCCGCATGGAGCGCATACCTTTCGAGGATCTCGGGAGTGGCGAGCCAGTGCTCGAGCACCTGCGAAGGAAACTCCACGTAATCGCGAGGCACTCGAGTGCCGGAGAGCGATGGATAGCCCACCCGCGAGGAAAGCCCATGCAGTGCATGGCCAAACTCGTGGAAGAGCGTGGTTGCATCGGTCCACGAGATCGTGACCGTCTCCCCATCCGCGGGCTTCGTGAAGTTGCAGTTATTGGAGACGATGGCTGTCGCCCCGCCATCAAAGAGCGCCTGCGGCCGGTAACTGCTCATCCAAGCCCCGGACCGCTTTCCGCGGCGGGCGAAGGGATCGAAGTACCACAGCCCGACGTGCGTGCCATCGGTCTCAGTCACTTCCCAGACCCGCACATCGGGGTGAAACACCGGCACACCCTCCGTCACCGGACGAAAGTGCAGGCCAAACAGTTTTTCCGCCACGAAGAACATCCCATCCCGCAGCTTCTCCAACTGCAGGTATGGCACGATCGCTGCTTCATCGAGGTCGTAGTCGCGAAAACGAACCTTCTCGGCGTAGAACCGGTAGTCCCAGGGCTCGATCGTGAGGAAAGCACCCTCTGAATCGGCCACAGCCTGCATCGCCGCCACTTCGCCGGCAGCCGTTGCCACGGCCGGCTTCCAGACTTCTTCCATGAGCGTCATTGCCCGTTCAGGAGTCCGGGCCATCGCGTGCTCCAACTGCCAGTGGGCATGCGTGGGATACCCCAGCAGGTTCGCCCGCTGAAACCGCAAGGCGATAATCTCCTTGATCAGTGGCAGCGTGTCGGTCGGACCGGCTTGCTCCCCCCGGCTGACAAACATCTGCCACGCCTCTTCTCGAAGGCCGCGATCACGCGCGAGCGTCAGCACCGGCTCAATCACGGAGCGGGTGTTGGCAAACGCCCAGCCAACAGCACCTCGTCGCTCCGCCTCCTGCTTTGCTGCGGCGATGATCGGTTCCGGCAGCCCTGCCAGCCGGGCGCGATCGTCGACCACCACAAACTGGTCGGTCTCATCAGCGAGCACTCGCTGTGAGAAGTCCGTCGTCAGCGTGGCCAAGCGACTGTTGATCTCGGCAAGCTGCGTTTTTTCCGCGGCGTCGAGCGCGGCTCCCTGGCGGACGAAGTTCGTGTAGGTCAGCCATGTCAGCCGCTGCTGCTCTGGCGTGAGCCCGGACGACTCGCGGGTGTTGTAGACCGCCTTGATCCTTGCGAAAAGCAACGCGTTTTGCACGATCGTGTCGCCATGCGCCGCGAGCTTTGGCGACATCTCACGTTCCACCGCCTGGACAGCGTTGTCAGCAAGGTTGCTCGTCATCACCGAGTAGAGTGTGCTCACGCGGTCGAGCCCCACCCCCGCTCGCTCCAGGGCAGCGATCGTGTTTTCGAAGTTGGCAGGGGCCGGATCGGCGGCGATTTGCTCCACTGCCTCCAACTCGTCCGCCATGGCGGCCTCGAGGGCCGGCCCGATGTTTGCCGCAGTCGCCCGATCGAAGGGAGGCACGCCCCCAAACGGCCCCTGCCACCTGGCGAGGGAGAGCATGTCGGCAGCAGAAACAACAGTCATGGGAGGCATCCTTAAGAGCACCAACAAAAAAATCAGGGCTGGCAGTCGACGGCGGGACATGCTGATGGACTTCCTGGTTTGAAAAAACGACGTGCAGCGGAGATCGTCCCGCCGCCATGATAGCGGTCGGGCCAGCCCCCGCCTTCTTGGCCAGAGTTGTCAGCATCCTTGCACCGTTCTTTGAGGACTACGCCATGCCCGCTCGTTGCCAGCCCCCGCTCCGCTGCCAGCCTCAGGCTTTCCGCGGGCTCCTGAACAATCTCCTCGTAGCGCCACCGCGCCCCGTGGTCTGGCTCGCTGCTTCCCTTGTCTCTTGCCCTGTGCGCTCCACGATGGCCTGCCTTGTGGCTTGCAGTGTCACGCTGGCGGGTGGTCTCGCGCGGGGAGAACTCCACGCGGGCGCGGCAGTCGTCGACATCACCCCCCAGCAGTTTCCCGTGTTTATCAACGGTGGCTTCACTGCCAGGAAGGGTGAGCCCCGGGACGTCAAGGCCCGCGCGATCGTCCTCGATGACGGCCGCACCAAACTCGCCCTCGTGGTCGCGGACAGCTGCATCCTCCCCAAGGACCTGATCGACGCAAGCAAAGCCCTCGCCGCCGAACGAACCGGAATTCCCACCGATCACATCATGATCTCGGCCACGCACACCCACACCGCCCCTTCAGCGATCAGCGCCCTCGGCACACCCGCCGACGACACCTACGTGCCCTACCTCCGCCTCGTCGCCGCCGATCATCTGCAGCAGGCCGT
>JBMTLP010000236.1:0-5579 GCA_049433245.1 Pirellulales bacterium | reverse complement strand
GGCGGAACTGTTTCGCAGCGATCGGCTCGAGGGAAGGATTGAGCTGGTTGATCATCGGCCGGCAGGCGAGGCTTGGCAGCTGTCTGTTCGACTTGATTCAGCTGACGCCGGCGAATCAACGCTCTGGTCTCAGCGGTTGGTGAGCAGCGGCCAGGGGCCGAGTGAGGTGGCGTTTGGGTTTCCGCTGGAACCCGTGGTGAACCGCCTCTTGGCCCGCATGCCGGGCCAGCGTGCGTCGTCCGTCATTGACACGTTGGCTGTACCGCTGAGCGTCGAAATTGAGCCACTGTCTGCGCCGGCGGGCGACGCGGGCGGGCATCGGTCTCGGCATTTGGTCGGTGTGACCACGCGACGACAGCGTGTGTTGCTTCTCGATGGCCGCAGTCGTTGGGAAACGAGATACCTGCGAAACGCATTGGAGCGTGATCCTCGATGGGAAGTTGATGCGTTTCTCATGCCGCCGCGGCAGGCTCCGGCCTGGTTTGCCCAGCAGGCGGAGCCGCGACCGTTCCCAAGCACTGCGGAGGACTGGCTGCAGTATGACCTTGTGATCACAGGTGAGATCGAGCCCACGGCCGAGGGCGTGGAGGCTTTACGGTTTCTTCGTGAGGCGATTGAGCGAGGGGGCACTGGATGGGTCGTGCTGGATGGACAGCGAGATACCTGGAGCCGCTCCGAGTTTGTCAAACTTCGCGAACTGTTTCCCGTGCAGCGGCAGCCGGTGCGGGGAGTGGATCAACTCCCGGGATCCACTTGGAAGGCTGTGGTGGCGGACGAGGCGCTCGATCTGGGCGCGGTGCAACTGGGGGATGGTTCACCAGCGTCGAGCCGCAACGAGTGGGATCGTCTGCCTGGCTTCGTCAACGTGGTGCCAACCAGGCTTCTGGCTGGTGGCGAGTCGCTCGTGGAGGTGATCCGTGGAGCGGCGAGGTTGCCGCTGATCAGCACCCGACTCTACGGCGGTGGGCGAGTCATTCATCTCGCAGGTGACGAGACATGGCGGTGGCGGTACGAGATGGCCGACGAGATCCATCAGCGTTTCTGGAACCAACTCGCCCGATACGCGATGCGGATGCCGTTTGCGGTTCGCAACGACTACGCCGCGCTCGACAGTGGTGATGTGACCCGTTCGGCCGGTCAGCCTGTGGCCGTGCGGGCCCTCCTTAAGGGAGCAGATGGGCGTCCGAGCGAGACGGCCCTCGTTCGTGCCGTGGCGTCTCGAGATGGGCAGATTGTCAGCACGCTCAGCCTGTCTGCGGACCCGGTGCTGCCTGGGCTGTATCGGGGGCAGTGGGACGGACTGCCTGCTGGGACCTATGCGATTCGTCTCGAGGCGACCGGCTTTCCGGCTGAGGCGTTGGCCCTCGAGACCTCGGTGCAGATCGTGGCGGCCGCCCTTACGGAGGAGCGGGACGTGACGCGGAATGAGGAAATTCTTCGGCAAATTGCCGAACAAACCGGAGGAGCCTACGTCCCTGAAGACCAGGCCGCCCGTCTGTGGGAGCGGATTGCGCTGGAGAGTACGGGGCGTGTGGTGGAAACTACGACAGAACTCTGGCAGAGCGGCTGGTGGCTCGCGATAGCCACTGCGTTGCTGGGGCTTGAATGGTGGCTGCGGAAGAAAGCAGGTCTGATATGAGTGTCGGACAGGTGACCGATTCGCCCTTGGCAGCCGTGACCACTGAGGGACTGCGCCGGATGGGGCAGCGTCGCGCGGTGCTGCTCGCCGCACGGGGCCTGGCGGTGCTCTGTGGGCTGATCGCGGTGGCCTGCCTCGTGTTGGCTTTTGCCGACCGTTCGATCGTGTTGTCGGAGGGTGTACGGTGGCGGCTTGCGACGGCCTTTTGCTTGGTGCTCGTCGGTGGCGGCGTTTTCGTTGCCCTTCCCTTATGGCGACGTTGGGAGGAGGCCGCATCGGCGATGCTGATCGAGGAAGCGATGCCGTCGCTGCGGCATCGGCTCCTGGCTGCCGTTGAGTTTGCGACCGCGAAGACGTCTCCAGCTGCGGGCTCCCGCGCGTTTCGCACATCGCTGCAGGAGATTGTGGCTTCCGAGATGCAGGGCTTTCGACCAGCCTCCGTGCTACCCTGGCGGAAAGTGCGTCGGCCGATGGTCGTGGCCATGACGGCGGTCGCATGCTGTAGCGCACTGTTTGCGATACCTTCCCTGGCTTTGCCGCAGCATCTCTTGCGGGTGCTGTTTCCCTCCGCCAACATCGCTCGGCCTTCGCCGGCAACGCTGCGTTTTCTCGCGCCAGCGGCATCCGACACGATCGTGCCGCTCCATGAGCGCCTTGCGGTCGATGTGGAAATCGAACTGCCCGAGAGCCTCGCTTTTGGCATGTCTGACACGATTCGCCTCGAGGTGGAAGCGTTAGGCGATCGCGACACAGTGCAGACCATCGAGTTGGTGCGTCAGCAAAACGATTCCGATCGCGAGGCGACGCCCGGGCGACTCCAGCGGTACATCGGACAGTGGCTCGTTGACAGGCCCAGAATGCGATACCGCGCGATCTCATCCATCGGTGAGACGCCGTGGTTTGAACTGGAGGCAGTGGCGCGGCCTGCGGTCGACGACTTTGAGATCACCGTAACGCCCCCTGACTATGCGGGGGTCGCACCGACGACAACGGTTGCTCCCGTGGCTGATGTTGCCGCGGTTGTGGGTTCGCAGGTGCGGTGGTCGCTCAAACCCAGCCGGTCGCTTTCGTCAGCTTCTCTCACCTGGCTCGATGCCGCCGCCGCGGACTCGTCGCTGGGCACGTTGCGGTGCGAGCAAACGGACGAGGGGAGGTGGTCGCTCGACATTCCCGTTGTTGAGACGCGGCGTTTGCAGTTTGACCTCGTCGGTTTGGAGGGGATAGCGAACGAGTTCCCCGTCACGTCGCGGCTGACGGCGATTGAGGACGAGCCGCCGCGGCTGGTCTGGCGACAGCCAGAGGTGCATGAGGCGACGGTGCCGGCGACGTCGAGCCACATGCTTGAAGTGGAACTGGCCGACGAGTTTCCGGTGACGTCCGTGGAGCAGTGGACACGCATCAATCGCGGTGAGTGGGTGACCACGCCGGTGGTCTTCGAGCACGACTTGGCCGAGCAGACGATCGCTTGGTCATGGGCGCTTGTTCCGCTTGGGCTCGTGCCCGGTGACCTCGTGGAAAGTCGGTTGGTTGCTGTTGATCGGCGCGGACTGCAGGGTTCCTCTCCTACGCTGGAATGGGTGGTCAGCGAGAGCCTGCTGAATCTCGCAGCGGCCCCGGCAAATCCCGCACGCCGACAGATCGCTGCGGAAATCGGCGAGTTGGTGGCCAACTTGGAGCAGTTGGTGGGCGAGGATGCAGTGGCTGCCCTCTCCCCTCCGGCGGCCGATGCCACGGGCCCCCAGGATCTCAGCGAGGTTGCTGCCAGCATGCGGGCGGCAGCCGATCAGCTCGCACGCGAGGCCGCAGAGGTCCGTGACTCAATCCACACCACCCTCGCCGAGACCGAAGATCGGCTTGCTGCCGAAGAGCTCTCGCTCACCTCCGCGGTGCTCTCGCGGCTGGAACACGAAGACGCAGCGACCCTGAGGCAAGCAGCCGATGCGTTGGATGCGGTGGTGGGCAGCAGCGAGCAGGACTCAGCGATAGCGCGGGCCGCCGCTGCAGAGCAGGTCAAGCGAGTGCGGGAAAAGGTGCAGCAGTTGGATCGCCGCTTCGACAGCTTGGTGGGCCAGGATGTGCTCGACGAAGCGGCCTCTCGCCTTGATGCGGCCGCCCGCTTTCAGGCGGAGATCGTTGCGCGGCCAGAGATGATCGGTAGTGAAACGCACCAGCGTGAGCAGCAACTGCTGGCTGGCCATCTGCGGGCGCTCGCTGCCTCGCTTGGTCGTGATGAGGCCCTGCTTCCGGCCGGATCCGCGCGACAGGCGGCCGATCGTCGTCGCTGGGCAGAAGATCTTGCCGACCGGCTCGAGCGGAGTGCCACGCCGCGAGGTGACAAGCCCGAAGAGGCGGTCCGCAGCGAGGCTCAGGTTGAGGCTCGCGAGGTGCTCAACCAACTCGAGGGCAACCGCAGCGTCCACGGCATGTACCCCAGTTTGTCGGGTGAGGCACGACAGTCCCGTCGTGAACTTCGGCAGCTCGCTGGCAGCTCGGCTGAGGTGGTGACCCGCACGGCCGAGGAACTCAAGAAAACTGAAGGCACGATTGCCAATGCCACGCAGGCTGCTGAGGCCACGTTGAGTGAGTTGATGGATCGGCGGGCGGCGATGCTGGCGCAGGCGTCGACGCAGCAGGCCTCAACGGCAGCCGATCTTGGGGCCGCCTACCGAGGGCTGGTTGGGCTTGTCACGGCTGCAGCAACAGATCCCGAGGAGGTCCGCGAAACGTTTGAACAAGGGAAGCGGGCCTTGCAGACGCTGGAAGCAGCGGGCCGCTTGGAAGCCGCGATGGGCTGGGTGGATCAGATGCTCGCTACGGAGCGCGACGCGAGCGACCGGGTAACGGCCCACAACGCCACTCCCCGCATCTGGGAAGCAACCAGCCAGGAGTTGGAGGATGCCGGGAATGCGATGCGGCAGGCGGGGTTGCCCGCAGAACTTGCCGACCGAGTGCGAGCCGCGCGTTGGTCTCCAGCAGCCGAGGAGATCGGTCGCAAGGTTTCGCCCAGGCAGTGGGATCTCAGTAGCACCGTTTCCGCAGCGACCGATCTGGCAGTTCTGCGTGGTGAACTCCAGCAGCATTTCGATGCACTCCAGGGGCCGATCGCAGAGGCTCGGGCTGTGCTGCAGGACCTCTCCCCGTCGATCCCCGACTTGGCACGCGAGGCTGCCGAGCGGGCGGCAGCGCAACAGCAGAAGGTGGAACAGCTCGCTGCCGAGGCGGAAGCGGGAGACACAACGGACTTGGAGGCGGTGCTTCCCGACACATCGCCGGCAGACGACGAGATCATCGCTCGTTTGGAATCAGCCCTCGTAGACGCCGCTGCTACACAGGATCTGCTGGATGCAACGGAGCGAGAGCGTGCTCGGGATGCCGACCTGGCCCGTGAACTGGTGAACGCCTCCCAAGAACGTGTCGATGAGGCGACTGCCGATGCGAGGCAGGACACTGGTGAGGATCAGGGAGCCGCACTTGCGGAACTCGCCGACGCCTACGAGCAGGCCGGCGAGACGTTTGCCATGATCGCCGAGCACTTTGACCGTGACCCACTTGCTGCAGACGCGTCGAATCAGGCCGACTCCTCGGCCTCGCTCGAGCAGGCTGCTGCACGGCAGGCTCCACAGGCTGCGGCCAAGCTTGAGGATGCGTACCAAGAAGCGGAGCAGTTGGGAGCGGTTGCTGAGACACCGCCGGACGAACTCCTGCGACGCCTCGAGCAAGAGTTGCAGACCAATTTGCCGATGCGCGAGGCCCTCTCCGATATCGCTGGGGGGCTGGCAACACAATCACAGCAGGCGCTGGAGTTTGCTGCTGAGCGGGAGCGGACCCTGCGGCACGACGTGGAGTCTTCAGACGCAAAAATACGCGAAGAGAAAAAGCAGTTTGTTGCGGAACTGCGGGTGCTCAACGAGCAGGCTGCGCGGGTCGCTCAGCGGCTTGG
>JBMTLP010000235.1:0-5619 GCA_049433245.1 Pirellulales bacterium | reverse complement strand
GACGCTGCCAAGTTTCGTGACAACCTGATTCAAGCCGGCCTGACTGATGCGCAGATCTCCGCTGCGCTTCACAGCGTTGAGCCGTTACGGATCGCGCATCGGCTCAATCCTGTCCGCACCTGGCTCTACTCCGGTCTGTTTGACGACGTGGTGCCTCCCAAACACTGCGATCAACTCGCCGAGGCAGCGGCCCTCGCTGAAGACCACCACCTCAAGCTGCATGCAACGCACTATTCCGGGATCGTGTACCTTCCCGTCGTGCTCGCCCAGATCCACGCCCACATCACCGCTGAGTAACGCTTGCCATGTTTCGACTTGCCCTCCATTGGCAGATTCTCATCGGCATGGTGTTGGGGGCGACGGTCGGCACCGGACTGAATGTCTTCGGTGGTACGGCACAGATGGTCATCAGCGAAGGCCTGCCGGCAGGGCTTTCGCGAGTCGAGATCGTCGACTCCACCGATGGCACCACCTTCCGCGTGGTCGACAGCGACGAGGTCTCTCGCATCCTTGTGATGGGGCACGTCGCCGTCGAAGATGCGTCAGCCGAAGTGTTTCCTTCCCTCAAAGAACTGACAGCCCGTGAGCCGGCCATCGCTGAGATCTATGCGCGGCAAGGAAAAACCGCGGCTCATCTGTGGGGCGACCGCTTCAAGCGGCTTGGAGGCCTGTTCCTCCGGCTGCTGAAGATGGTGGCCGTGCCACTGATCCTGACCTCACTGGCCTCGGGAGTGCTCGGGCTCGGGGGTACGGCGAGCCTGGGACGGATGTTTTCTCGCACGCTCGGCTACTACCTCGCCACGAGCATGCTCGCGATTCTCACAGGCCTCGTGGCGGTGAATCTCGTGCGACCTGGTCTTGGGCAAAACAGTTTGCCGCAGCCAGCCACCGCCGAGCACATCGCTGCAGAGGGTCTCGGCGAAGTGCTCTTCGCTCAGATTGAAGCGATGATCCCGGAGAACCCCTTCGCGGCCCTCGTCGAGCCCAACTTCCTGTCGATCATCGCCTTCACGATCGCGTTCTCGATCTTCGCCATGCTCGCCGGCGGAGAGATCGCTGCGGGAGTCCGAAAGGCCGCCGAGACGGGCTTCGCGGTGATGATGGCCATGACGACCGCGATCATTCGATTGGCGCCTGCGGGCGTGCTGTGCTTGATGGCATCGGTCACCGCCACGCAGGGGCTCGCCGTGTTTCAGTCTCTCGCATGGTACATGCTGGCGGTAGCGTTGGCGCTCGCCTTTCATGCCCTCGTGACCCTCCCCGCGATCGTGTGGTTTTTCGCGCGTCGGAGTCCACTCGACTTTGCGCGGGCGATGTCGCCAGCCCTGCTGACCGCCTTCTCCAGCGCCTCAAGCAATGGCACACTCCCGCTCACACTCTCTTGCGTGGAGCACCGGGCAGGGATCCGCAATCGCACTGGCTCGTTTGTGCTGCCGCTGGGAGCCACCATCAACATGGACGGCACCGCGCTCTACGAAGCCGTTGCCGTGCTCTTCATCGCACAGTTGCACTTTGGCGAGATGCTGCCGCTCTCTCAGCAGATCGTGGTAGCCATTACGGCGCTCCTCGCGAGCGTTGGCGCCGCTGGGATCCCACATGCGGGTCTCGTGATGATGGCGATCATTCTGCAGGCGGTGGGCCTCCCAGCTGAGAGCCAAGGCATCATTCTGGCGGTCGACCGCATCCTCGACATGATGCGGACGAGCGTCAACGTGTGGAGCGACTCCTGCGGCTGTGCGGTAATCGACGCCCTCGAAGAAGCGTAAAGCCTGTTCCGACTGGGCAAGAACACCGGGGGCCGAATGCTCCGGCGAAGACGACCCACCCACACTCACTTCCGCGAACTGGTATTCGCCCCTCGGCCACCGGAGTAATCCGACCAGTCTCGGTGGACGTACGGCCCCCGCTCGCTGGCGACCGGCTTCTGTTCCTGTTCGGGAGCCTGCAGGACGTTGGCGGTGATCGCATGCCACTGCTGAGCCATCCGACGAACGACCTCGGGATGCTCGCCCGCTAGGTCGTGCAGTTCCGTGCGATCTTCGGCGATGTTGTAGAGCTCCCACGGCTGTCCTCGGAAACTGACGAGTTTCCAGGGGCCGTCTCGCAAGCCGCGGTCGCTGCTAAAAAGCAGGTGGATCGGTGGCCGCGACAGCATCGGCTCTCCAGCGAACACCGGTGCAAGGGAGGTACCGACGAGTGGCGTCGGTTGACGGCCCGGATACGACACCGGCTCCTCGGTCCCGGTGATTTCCAGGAGCGTGGGCACAATGTCGACCAGGTGCGCCGGCGTAGGCACCACACTCCCTGGGGCCGCCTTGAGTCCCGCCGGCCAGTGCACAATCGCGGGAGTGGCGATGCCCCCTTCAAACTGGTTCTGTTTGTAAAAGCGAAATGGGCAGTTGCGAGCCCAGGCCCAACCGGTGCTATCACTCCACGCACTCTCAGGGTCGTAGGGCTCGCGCTGACTCCCCCTGGTCACGCGATCATAGGGGCAGGCGCCGTTGTCTGACACAAACAGCATGAGCGTGTTTTCGAGTTCGCCGTGGGCATCGAGATCGGCCACCAGGCGACCGACTTCTTGATCGACTCGGTCGACAAGTGCGGCGTAGGCCGCCATCCGCTTCGCTTCCCACTGCCGGATGGGCTCCGGTAGCGAGTCCCAAGCTGGAATGTGATCTGGGCGTGGTGAGGGCGTGACAGGCTCACCGAAGAGCCCGAGTTTTTCTTGCCTCTGATGCCTCTGCTCGCGAATCACATCCCAGCCAACGTCGTAGCGACCGAGATACCGCTTGTAATCACCTTCGAGCGGTTGCAGCGGAGCGTGCGGTGCGTTGAAAGCGAGGTAGAGAAAAAACGGTTGCTTGGCCTCGCGAGCCTCCCCCAAAAAACCAATCGCATGATCCACGTTGGCAACGGTGGTGTAGAACGATTCGCTGGGAACATCGAAGGGCTGGCCATTGAGGCGAAATGAGTTGTCGCCAAGGTAGTAGTTGGTCGCCCCCGAAAGATGACCGAAGTAGCGTTCGAAGCCAAAGTCCGTCGGCTCCTGGCTGAGGTGCCACTTCCCAGCCATGGCAGTGAAGTAGCCAGCCGGCCCGAGTACCTCGGGGATCGTGATCGCTCTCAGCAGGCTTTCATCGCCAGCCTGCCGACACCACCGCCCCGTGAGTAGGCTCACGCGAGATGAGTGGCACTTGGCAGTGTTGTAAAACTGACTGAACCGCAAGCCCCGCGCCGCCAGCCGGTCGAGCGTGGGCGTCTGAATCTCAGACCCGTAGCAACCGAGATCGGAAAACCCCAGGTCGTCGACAAGAATCACCAGGATGTTGGGCCGCTCCGCGGCCGAGACCTCTGCAACAGTCCAGCCGAAACACATCGCCAGCAAGCACCACACGCGAGCGATCTTCATCTGCAGCATCTGCGCTGTCTCCCTCACCTGTTCAACACGTTGCTCATGACGAGCCCCCCGAAACCAGCCCAAGGAGGCTGATCCATGAATATCATCATGCCAGGTAACACACCCAAACGCACCTCAACGCACCCTGCTCGTGCCATGTGCTTCTTCGCGGTGCCGCTGGCGGCCGTCATGGCAGTGCAGGTGGCACACGCCCAAGAGTCGTGGTCTCGTTTCCGAGGGCCGGCCGGAACTGCCGTGGTTGCTGACGACCCACGGCTCCCTGCGACGTGGAGTTCGACAGAGAACGTCGCCTGGACAACAGAGGTTCCCGGCTGGGGATGGGCTTCTCCCATCGTCGTCGACGGCAAGGTGTACCTCAGCACGGTCGTCGCCGACGACGACACTTGGGCTCCGGCCAAGGGCCTGTATCTCGGCGAAGGTGTGCGTGATCCCGCTGCAGGTGTCCATCACTGGCTCGTGCTGTGTTATGACCTGGCGACCGGCCAGGAACTGTGGCGGCATGAAGCCCACACCGGCGAGCCAGCCGTTCCTCGCCATCCCAAGAGCACCTACGCAGCCGAAACACCCACCACCGACGGCGAACGGCTCTATGTGCTCTTCGGTGACCTCGGTCTGTTCGCCTACACCCTCGATGGCGAGCCGCTGTGGACCTACACGATCGCTCCCAAGAAAACGTTTTTTGACTACGGCGCGGCCGCCAGCCCAGTCGTTCATGACGGACAGGTCGTCGTGGTTTACGACAACCTGGAAGACTCGTGGATCGCGAGCGTCGATGCCGCAAGCGGCACAGAGCGATGGCGAACGGCTCGCGAAGAGCAACGGAGTTGGGCCACACCGCTGGTCTGGGAGAACGAACTCCGCACCGAGATCGTCGTCCCCGGATTGAAACGCAACCGGAGTTACTCGTTGGACGGAGAGCTTCTGTGGGAGTTCGACGGGCAGATGTCGAATCTGGTGATTCCCTCGCCGTTTGCAGCCCATGGCATGGTTTACATCGCCAGCGGCTACGTCGGCGATCGTCAGCGGCCCACGTTCGCTATCAAGCCGGGAGGATCAGGCAATCTCGCGCCGGATGGGCTCGACGGCGAGCATCCCTTCATCGCCTGGCATCAGCCGCAGGCCTCTCCCTACAACACCAGCCAGATCGTGGTCGGGCCCTACCTCTACACGCTGTACGATCGTGGCTTTCTCACCTGTCACGACGCGCTGACAGGGGAAGAGGTGTACGCCAAGCAGAGGCTTCCAGAAGGTGCCTCGTTCACAGCCTCGCCTTGGAGCGCAAACGGCCGACTGTTTTGCCTCAGCGAAGATGGCGACACATTTGTGATCGCGTGCGGACCGACGTTTGAGCTGCTCGGCAGCAATCCACTCAACGAACTATGCATGGCCAGCCCAGCGATTGCCGATGGCAAACTCCTGATTCGCTCCGCTTCGCGGCTGGTCTGCATCACCGCCACGACGGGCGAGGAGAAACCCTAGCACTACCAGCGTGCTTCGAGGCCGAGGCTTCCGCCCTGGAAGAACACGCTGCCGGCACCGTAGAGGGTCCGGCCGCTATCAATGGTGTCGCTGAAGTCGTACTGATTGCCGGCCAGCGCCACGCCTGAGAGCCAGATCAGGTTGTAGCCCATCCGCAGGCCCCAGGTGTCGTTGAGTTGGTAGACGGCGGTCATGTTGATGTCGCCGATGAAACCAGCACTCGTGGTGGAGTTGGTGCGTGCGGATCGAAACTCCACTCCCGGAGCGAGTGACGATGTGATGGGATCGGCCCAACTGGACAATTGATTTCCGGTAAGGCCCGTCTTCACCCAGCCCTCAAACGCCCAGTCTTGCCACTCCCGCCTCCCACGCACACCGACGAGGCCACCGAACATCTGCGAACTCGTGCCGTTGCGATATGCGGTCGTCTCTTCCCCTTGGCAGCAGAGCACATTGAGCGCTGCGGTCTCTTCGAGGCCCGCCCAGACAACACCCGCCATCCAGTCGATGCAGTGGCAGCTCGGTGTTCGCTTCCAAGGATATGGGGAGCGGCGATCCTGCTCACGGCAGCAGTCGTAACGGAAGACGTTGGCCTGAACCATGTCGAAGTTCGAGGCGTAGGTGGCCCGGGCGTAGTCTGCGGATTGCCACCCGGGCACGCTGTCACCCAACGGTGGCGTGACTCTCAGCAGGTCAACGCCGCCCGCCTCCGCATCGCCAAA
>JBMTLP010000234.1:0-5655 GCA_049433245.1 Pirellulales bacterium | reverse complement strand
GAGGGTGGCAACAAAGGGAGGATAGGGAACGACGGCGCTGCTGTTAGGCCTGTGGGCGTGGCCAGGCAAACTCCAGCAAGGCTGAGTCGGTGAACTTCACACTGTAGCCGGGCGCGTGCGGGGGCATGTAAGCCCCACGTCTCATCACGACCGGGTCACAGACATGCTCATGGAGATGGTCTGAATACTCGGCGACACGCCCGGCGTGCGTGCCAGATACACACACGAAGTCGATCATGCTCAGGTGCTGAACGTATTCGCAGAGGCCAACACCACCCGCGTGAGGACAGACCGGAATGTCAAAGCGGGCCGCGAGGAGGAGCACCGCGAGGACCTCGTTCACGCCGCCAAGGCGGCAGCTGTCGAGCTGGCAGACCTGGAGTGCCGAGGCCTGCATGAACTGCTTGAACATGATGCGGTTGTGGCACATTTCGCCGGTGGCCACGCGGAGCGGGGCGATCGCGCGGGCGATGGCTGCGTGCCCCAGAATGTCGTCTGGGTGGGTCGGTTCCTCCACAAACCATGGATCGAAGGTGGCGAGTTCACGAATCCACTCGATTGCTTGGGGCACGTCCCAGACCTGGTTGGCATCGATCATCATCTTTGCCTCCGGGCCCATTTCCTCACGGAGCACCCGACAGCGGCGAAGATCATCGGTGAGATCTCGCCCGACCTTGATCTTGAAGTGCGACCAGCCGCGGGCCTTCAGGTCGCGGCACTTCTCGCGAAGAGCTTCATCGCTGTAGCCAAGCCAGCCGGCAGAGGTGGTGTAGCTGGGGTAGCCCGTCGCTAGGAGCTGTTCGATGCGGCTGCGCTTTCCGGTTTCTTGCCGGCGAAGCAGTTCAAGCGCCTGCACGGGTGTGAGGGCGTCGGTGAGGTAGCGGAAGTCGACACAGTCCACAAACTGCTCCGGCGACATCTCGCACACGAGCTGCCAGATCGGCTTGCCGGCGGCGCGGGCCCAGAGATCCCAGACGGCATTGATCACCGCAGCCGCGGCAAGATGGATCACCCCTTTTTCAGGTCCCACCCATCGCAGTTGGGAGTCGGCCGTGAGTTTTCGATACAGATCGACTGGGTGGGCCATCAGCGTGTCGAGCGGTTGGCCGACGATCGCCGGCGCAAGCGCAGCGATTGCCTGCACGCAGAGTTCGTTCCCGCGTCCGATGGTGAATGTCATGCCATGACCGCACAGACCGCTGTCGCCTCCGTCGTTCCGCGCATTCGTCTTGAGCACGACATACGCCGCGGAGTAGTCCGGATCCGGGTTCATGGCGTCGGATCCATCGAGTGCGAGCGAGGTGGGGAACCGCAGGTCGAAGGTTTCAAAGCCGGTGATCGTGAGGGGCGTGGGCATGGCGTTGGTGTGAGAGGGGCTGTGGGTGGGCGACGTGAGAAATGGGCAGTGGTGATGCACCGGTCAGGATAGTCGGAAGCTGCGGATCCTGGCGCGCGTGACGTAGCAGCCGACTGGCCGAGGGTGCGATTCGGGGCAACTCGCACGCGGCCTCGTTTCGCAACGCGAATGGGTTATCCGGAGTTTGGTGCCGTCTGCGACGAAGAGTACCTTGAGAGCGTCGCCAATCACGGCAGGTCGCCGACGTGGAACGAGGGAGCGGTGGGAGTGAGTCACCAACCAGAGGATGCGCCCGCTCGACCGCGGGGAGTCGTGACCGGGTTTGAGCCATTTGGTGGTCGCCGCCGCAATCGCTCGTGGGAAGCGGTGAGCCGACTGACGCTGGCATCGGGCGTGGAAACGCGGCAGCTCCCCGTGGACTACGCGCAGCTGCGTGTCGTGCTGACAGCGCTGGGCGAACGGCCGCCCTCCGCATTGTTGCTGGTGGGGGAGTGCCCGGGCCGCTCGCTGGCGGTCGAGCAGATCGCGCTCAACATCGTCGACACTGATCGCCCAGATAACAGCCGCCAGAAGCCGAGTCGCGAAACGCTCCTGCCTGACGCACCGCTGGCGCTCAAAGCCTCCTGGGATGCACGGTTGGTGGCAGCCAGAATGGTGGCGGCGGGGATTCCTGCCCGTGCGTCGTTTCATGCAGGGACCTACGCATGCAACGCCGCGCTCTACTTCGCGCTGACGGTGCTTGGGACTCAAGCCCGCGTGGGCTTTCTGCACGTGCCGTACCGCGGATGGCCGCGAGCCCCTCGCCTCACGCAGCTCGTGAAAGCGATTGAGATTGCCTTCGACACGCTCGTCACGTGAGCGTGGCATGACGCGACGGTCGGCGCTGATTCCGCTACACAGCACACGGGTCGAGGTATAACGACCGGAGGCCCAGACGATGCGGTGGACGCACCCGTGGGCTCCTTGGCACGTGTTGCGAAGCCCCACCATGGATCACACGCAGTTGGTTGAGGTCTACCGGGCGCGAGATACGACCCACGCGCATCTGTTGTGCGCGCAGCTGGAGGAGGCTGGCATCTCGGCGGTGGTGCAGGGGGAGCAGCTGCAAGCGGCGGTGGGCGGCCTTCCCACCGGCTGGGCAAGTGCGCCGAGGCTGGTCGTGGCTGGCGACGAGGCCGAGCGAGCGCGCACCCTCCTCGAGCAATGGGAAACGATGCCGCCGTGCGCGGTGGATGCGGATGCCACTGAGGACGACAGCGAGAGCCTCAGCGTGCCCGCGTTGACGTCGACACGGCAGCCATCATCCAGCCCCGTGGTGATGCAGGGTGTCCGCCGCTGGTACGGGCACGTCGTCGGTGGGTTTTCCATCCTCTGGGGGGCGGCGGCGTGGCTGGAGTGGCTCTTGGTGCCACGGCTCGTTGCTCAGCGAGATGGCCCAGCGCCGTACCTCGACTTCGCCTTCTTCAGCCTCGGCTTGTTCTTTGGTTGCGTGTGGCTGACCCTGCAGGTGCTGTGCTTTCCGATGCCGCTGAGTTGGCGAAGCCGGCTGATGTATGCCGCGGTTCCCTGCTCCTTTGTGGTGTACTTCCTCGCGAGCCTTATGCTGGCGATCCCGTAGTCCATATCCGGAGATGCTTGATGTCGACACACGCGGCTCCCTACGAACGACTGCTGACGATCTCTCGCGAGGCGGGCCTGCTTGGCTCCGTGGAAGGGCTGCTCGGGTGGGATCAGGAGACGATGATGCCACCGGGGGGTGGCGTTCACCGGGCTCGACAGCTCGCACTGCTCGCGCGGCTCAGGCATGAGAGGCTGGCTGCACCGGAGGTTGGTGAACTGCTCGCGGAGTGTGAGCAGACCATGGACCTTACCGCCGACACGATCGAAGCCGCGAACGTGCGGTTGCTACGGCACGACCACGATCGAGCCGTCCGCCTGCCCGCTTCGCTTGTTGAGGAGATCGCCGCCACGGCGAGCACGGCTCAACATGCGTGGGCGGAAGCCCGTGCTGAAAGCGACTTCCCCCGGTTCCGACCGTGGTTGGAAAAGACGGTGGACCTCTGTCGGCAAAAGGCTGCGTGCTATGGCTGGGCTGAGGGAGGTGAGCCGTGGGATGCCCTCGCGGAGGATTACGAGCCGGGGTGCACCGCGGCTGCGGTTGCCGAGGTGTTTGGGCCGCTCCGCACTCGGTTGAGGGGGCTGCTGGAGGAGATTTCAGGAGGCCCTGCGCGTCCATCCGGGCAGCTAGATGAGATCGAGTTGCCGGAGCCGGCCCAGATGGCATTCAGTCGCGAAATCGCGGCGGCGATTGGCTTCGACTTTTCGCGGGGTCGGCTCGACACGTCCACGCACCCGTTTTGCGGTGGTTCCCACTGCGACGACGTGCGATTAACGACGCGTTTCCACCCGGCGATGGTCACCGACGCCATGAGCAGCACCATGCATGAGGCAGGGCACGGCATGTATGAGCAGGGGCTGCAGTACGAGCACGCAGGCACACCGTGCGGAGAGAGCGCGTCGCTGGGGATTCACGAAAGTCAAAGTCGGATGTGGGAGAACCAGGTGGGCCGCAGTGCGGCTTTCTGGCGGTGGGCAGCTCCCCGACTCAAAGCCCACTTCGGCTCGGCGGTCGACGGGATCGACGCACACGCCGCGTACGAATCAGCCAATCGGGTGGCTCCCGGGCTGATCCGAGTGGAGGCTGACGAAGCGACCTACAACATGCATGTCATGATCCGCTTCGCGTTGGAACGGGACCTGCTCACAGGCGAGCTTCCTGTGGCAGACCTGCCCCACGCGTGGAACAGCATGTATCGCGAGGAGCTCGGAGTTGAAGTGCCCGATGACCGTCGCGGATGCCTGCAGGACATTCACTGGTCGATGGGCGCGCTTGGGTACTTCCCAACCTACACGCTTGGCAACCTCTACTCCGCACAGCTCTTCGAAGCCGCGTGCGACGCAACGCCAGGTCTCGTGGAAGGCTTCGCCGCGGGCACGTTCTCTCCGCTGCTGGCGTGGCTGCGAGAACAGATCCATCGGCACGGCCGTCGCTACAGCCCGGCCGACCTGTGTGCTCGAGCCACCGGTAGACCTCTCTCCGCCGATCCGCTGCTGCGACATCTCGAAGCCAAGTTTCGGCCGCTGTACGGCATCTGATGACGGTCTGCTCTGGGAGGTCGATCGTTCGCCGCTGCCGTGTCGGCGGAGCCAGTCACGGGAAGGCAAAACGCCGTGGCGGTAAAATCAGAATGCTGCTTTGATGCGGCAACGTCAGCGACAGCGTGCTGCTGGCGGCTCTGGCGGTATGCGAGAAGGAGGCCGAGAGCGACTGGCGGTTGACCACACCGGCGTGCCGCGTGCACGCGGGGCCGCTGCGTTTTTCGGATGTGCATGCTGACCACGCTTCGCCACTACCAAAGACGCTGGCTGTTGAATGACCTCGCGGCGGGCCTGATCCTGACGGCGTTCATGGTGCCTACGGGTATGGGGTATGCCGCCGCATCGGGGCTTCCGATCGCGCACGGGCTCTACGCAAGCATCGCGGCGCTGGTTGCCTACTTTCTGTTTGGCCCGAGTCGCATCCTCGTGCTGGGGCCTGACTCGTCGCTCGCGCCGCTTGTTGCCGCGGTGGTGGCTGCAGGTCCGGTTGCCGAGGCACCCGCCCGAGCGGCGTTGCTCGCGATCCTCGCCGGGCTCTTCTGTGTGGCGGCCGCGGTATTGCGGCTCGGCATTTTTACGGACCTCGTCTCGAAGCCTGTGCGAATCGGCTATCTCAACGGGATCGCGATCACCGTGATCGTGGGGCAGTTGCCAACGTGGCTGGGAATGGACCCTCAAGAAGGTCCCTCCCGTAGTCAGTCGTTCGCAGGGGATGTGGTCGTGGTCGCCAATGCTCTCTGGCATCAGCGGGTTGATCCCACGAGCCTGTTTCTCGGTGGCGGGTGCGTCGCGGTGATCCTTTTCCTGCGGGCGTTGGTACCCCGCGTGCCAGGGGTGTTGGTTGCCATGCTGGGGGCGGGCGGAGTCGCGGCGGGTTTGCAGGCTGCAGGATTTGACGCTCCGGAGATGGTGGCAGCCGTTCCCCCTGGTCTTCCGCGGTTGGCGCTGCCCCCCGTTTCGTGGAGCACGATCCAGTCGATCGCGCCGGTGGCGGCGGCGATTGCCCTGGTTGCGGCAGCCGATACGAGCGTGCTTTCGCGCGTTTTTCCGGGGCGCGAGGGCACGCCCGCCCCCCCAAATCGGGAGCTCGCGGCCCTTGGGATGGCCAACCTTGCCGCAGGACTTCTGCAGGGGTTTCC
>JBMTLP010000233.1:0-5660 GCA_049433245.1 Pirellulales bacterium | reverse complement strand
ATGGCCCATATACCGTGGTGGTAGATGAACTTGTACCGGTCGGTTCGCAGGCCAAACAACGACGGGGTGGCGGGGAAGTTCCACTCCCAGTGGTACTCGTAGAGCATGTGATCCCGCCAGGACGGTCGCTCGCCGCCACGAAGGAAATCGAGAGCGCTCTGCCCATCGTGGGCCGCGTCAGGCCCCGCCGCCACACCCATCGCAGCGAGGATGGTGGGGGCGATGTCGATGTTCAGCAGCATCGCCTCCACGCGGCGACCTTCAGCGAGACCACCGGGCGGACGAGCCAGGAGCGGCACCCGGATCGAGGTTTCGTAGGCATCCCGCTTGTCGTAGAAGCCATGCTCCCCAAGGTGGAAGCCGTTGTCTCCCATGTAGATCACGAGCGTGTTGTCGGCGAGACCGGTGTCGTCGAGGGTGGCCAGCAACCGGCCGATGTTTTCATCGAGCCCATGCACACACTCCGCGTAGCGACGGTAGAGGGCGTCGAGGTCGGGCACGGGGTCTTTGTCGAATGGGCCCGTCTCCATGTGATCGATGCCATGAATCGAATAGCGTCGCTCGCGGACCCAGTTGGGTTGGGAACGCGTGTTCTGTTCCGTTCGCGCACGGGTTTCTGGCCAGTCAATCGGCTTGTCTTCGTAGCGGCCCAGGTGCCGAGGGGCTGGTTCGAAGGGATAGTGCACGGCCTTGTAGGACAGGTACAAGCAAAAGGGCTTTGCGGGATCTTGTCTTCCGCGGAGCCAGTGCATCGCTTCGGTAGTGAGCACATCGGTGGTGTAGCCTTCAAACTGCTTCCGTTGGCCGTTGATGTTGAGCTCGGGGTTGGTGTACGTGCCTTGGCCGCGAAACGACGCCCAGTAGTCAAAGCCGGGGCGTGGGGCATCGTCGTCGTGGCCCATGTGCCACTTTCCGATGAAGGCGGTTTCGATGCCGGCTGCCTGCAGGTCTTGCGTGAAGAACCGCGTGCCCGGGGGCACGGGGCGTTGGTTGTCGACCACCTGATGATGGTGCATGTACTGACCGGTGAGAATGGAGGCCCGACTGGGCGAGCAGAGCGACGTCGTCACGAACGCGTTGGCAAAGTGCACGCCTTCAGAGGCCAGCCTGTCGAGGTGCGGTGTCTCCAACCAGGCTGGAGCAGCGGGATGAAAGCCGAGGAAGTCGTGTCGGTGATCGTCGGAAAGCACAAAGATCACGTTGGTGGCATAGGGCTCGTCGGCTGCCGAACAGATCCGCTCTCCAGCCACGATCACCGTGGCGATGCCCAGCACCACCAGGCAGCAGAGCCGGGCCAGGGCCAGGGAAACCCGGCGAAACGAGCGGCAGGCACTCGGAGGAGGGGGCAGCATGGGGTGGCCTCGCTGGGGTGAATCTAACTGTCCACGTCGCCGCGACATGGGAAAAAGTCTGCGAAACAGGGTGTTTTTTAGCAAAAAAAGAATCGGCGAACCCGCGGAAGTTGACGTGCGTATAGTGTCAGGCAAGAGAAAAACGGCAAGGAAAGCCAACCGCGTCACGATCACCACGGAGGGTTTGATCATGGATTCCCATTTTCACGAATATCTCGCAGCTGTGGCAGGAATGCAGGAGCTCTACGGGGAGCCGCACCACGAAGGTGAGAGCGAGTTTCACAGCGAGGCGGCTGCGTTTGAGCCGTCGGATCTCGGCCATGCGTTGGAAGATGCCGAGTGCTGCGGGTCATCGGTAGGCTGACGCGAAGCCTGCCTCGAAGCATACTGCTGGGGCTAGGACTGCTTGGGCTGTTCTCCTTTGCGGTCCAGCGTCCTGTTCCCGCAGTGAGTCAGTTTCCATGTCGCCAACATCGACTGTGACGTTTTCCCAGGGTCGACTTGTCGTCGTTGATCCGCGTGTCTTCTGCCCCCAGCGAGAGCAACTTGCTGAGGCGGTGCTGGAGCGGCTGTCCGACTCGGCGATTGCGTTTGCCACCTGCAATCTCGGGGGCGGGCGTTTGGAGATCCGCTGGGCAGATGAAAACGTCTCCGCCGGAAGTGCGGTGCGCGAGTTCTTGGCGGCGTTTCGTCGGGGGCGCGAGGACGAGGCACGGCCCGCCTGGCGGCGGCCCCTCTGGTCGAGGCAGCCCAAGCCTTACGTTGCTTCGGGGCTGTCAACGACCGAGGCGGATGTGTTGCCCGCAGCGAAGGGGTCGGGCGCACGGGGAGCCATCATGGTCCGCGGGCCTAAACGGCTGCTCTATCTGCTTGCTGGCGGAGGCAGCACGGTGATGACGTTCGTGGGCCTCCTCGTACCGGGGATACCCACCGTGCCGTTTCTGCTCGCCAGCAGTTACTTTTTCGCCCGGTCGTCACGGCGGGCTCACGCGGCGCTGCTGGCGACCCCGATGTTTGGCACGGTGGTCCGCGAGTGGGATGCTCATGAAGCGCTCAGTCGCGCATCAAAGCGGCGGCTGATTGTGTTCACGCTCGTGATCATCAGTGGCACGGTTGTGATCGCCCAAGGCAACCCTGTGTCGCTGGTGCTTGTGGGCGTGATCGCGCCGCTGTGTGTCTACAGCATCGTGCGGCTGCCTGAAATCAAGCAACCGAGGCTGGCCATGGCGTGAGTGGCGTTGACACTCGCCACCCCGCGGAGACGGTCAGCGATCCGTCAGAAGGCGGCCTGCAGCTGCAGGCGGAACAAGACACCCGTCACGCCCGCGATGTAGTTCGGGCTCGAGTTCTGAGCGCCTGAGCCATAGATCTGGGTGGCGTCGAACGACCACTTGTAGTTGTGGGTGCCGTTGCGGAACCAGTTCACGCCACCGGCGTATTCACGGCTTGGGCCGTAGTCGCCGTAGATCTGCGACGTGCGGACGTTGACCTCAAACCGTTCGGGAATCAGGAACCAACCACCTTCCATGGCGAAGCCGTGGTTGTAGATCACGGTGGGGGGCAGATTGGCGGGTTTAAGCGTAGCGACCTCGACGCCACGGATGCGGTCGAGTTGTCGGAAGTAATACTCCATATCGAAGCTGAAACCCCGGTACTTCCAGGCAGCGTCGAGAGCGAAGAGCGTGATATCAAACTCGTTGATTCGCACGCCAGGAAAAACAGCACCGTCTGCGGTGACTCGCGTGCCGTCGGCGAGCCTGGCAAAGTTCTGTTCGGAGCGGGGCTGGCCAATCGGGCCAGGGCCGTCTTCGCGACCGTAGGTAAAGCTCGTGCCCACTTCGAGCCCCAGCTCGTCATGCCACTCCAGGTCGGAGTAGCCACGGCCGTAGCGTTCGCCGATGTCCCACCAGGTGGTGGCCGAATAGACAAAGTTGCTGTCGATCTGATCCGGCAACGGCTGCAAGCCCGACGTGTTGAACCCGTCGCCAATCATCATGCGGTAGTAACGATGGGGCAGATACTCACCTTCCGCCCACACGCCGACCGATCGGTCAGGACGGAAGAAGGTGCAGGCGAGCGAGCGGTCCACGAACCGCGTGGTGGTAGAGCCGTTGAGCCATTCACGACTTCCCGGCACAAACGCCTTGCCGACAAACACATCCAGTTTTTCCGAGAAGACTCGGTTGATCCAAAAGTCATGGATGATCACCCGGTCGTAGTCGTCGGTGTCGAAGTCGAAGTTGATGTAGTACTCCAAAGACTTGTCGAGCATAAAGCCCTTGAAGCTCAAGCGGCCTCGTTCGATCTCGAAGTCGCTGCGGTTATCGATGGGGATCGTCTTTCCCGCTGAGTCGACCCAGGACTCCGCCTCACGGGCAAAGCCGATGTAGCGAAACTGCATCCGGCCGTTGGTCCGGAGTTCGAAAGGGTCTTTGTTGGGATCGTCAGGTGCGATGAAGAAGCCGCCGTCGTATCCCACGCCGTAAGGATCTTCACCACTGGGGAGCACGTCGGTGTTGCTCGGACCCACGGCCGACAAACTGCCAGGTCGCTCGTCGAGCACCGGGGCGGAGGCAGCCCGCCGGATGATCTGCCCGAGGTCACCGGTATCGAGCCGCTCATGGAGCGTGTCGTGCCGAGACTCGAGGGCTTCGATCCTCTCGACGAGCTCCGCCATGGTCATTTCTTCAAGCGGCCGCTCGCGGGCTGGAACGCTGGGCCTTGCGCCAGAGCGGTCGTCTACATTGCTCGGGCCAACGCCGGAAAGGCTTCCGTCTTGGTCATCGAGTTGGAGGACCGACTCGGCTTGGGCGGCCACGGGAACCACCCGCGGCACGGGTGATGCCGCTTGCGCGAGGCTGACTGGTGGCACCAGAACGGCTGCGATCCACGTGAGAAACGAACGCGGAGTGGATTGGGATCGTCGGCAACCGACCATGTCGGGCTAGCATCCTTAGACTGGTGTTGATCGCAAGTAGTGGCCCTTTTTCGGTTTGTTTCGGTTGCGAAGACTTTGAGGCTTAGGGTTTTTGTGAGGCCTTCAGGTTGCGGTCGTTGAGTTGCCGTTGGTCAACGCTTAAGTTTTCCCAAACACCCCACCTTCACACGCCCTGGGTTGCCCACGTTCGCTGTATGGGTTGGAGTGTCTCACTGGGCCACTGGCTGCCGAGCCAGCCCCGTCAGTCGCTCCTTGTTCGGCTGAGCCGCTTCGGCCGGCAGTCAGGGTTCCCGCCCAGCGAGAACACCAGCACCTCTTCGCCGGTCACGGTAGAAATGTCGTGGTGCACGCTCACCAGCGGCACGCCAGTCGCCTCTTGAACAATCATTGCCAGCCGTGTTCTGGCGATTGCGACCATGTGCCCGCGGACCTGCTTGAGCAAGCTACGTACGTTGCCATGAGAGTCACCGTTGTGGTGATACCCATTCGATTCAGCGGGAGCACGCTGGTGGATACCATTTGGCTGGAGAAGCTGTCTCTCGGCAGCCGAGAGCGCCCCGCAGAGCCTGACGACCAGCAGCGTGTCGACCAGGTGAGCGCGAAAGAAGCGTTCACGTCCTTTGCAGAGGTGCGCCCATTGGGTGCCGTGTGGTCCCGTCCGGCGGACATAGTTGAGCGTGTGCGACGTGTGATGCTGCTGCACCGCTATCGTCTGAGGCTTCGTGGCGTCCAACGATGACGCCAGCCATGTGGTGTGACACATTGGAGGAAAGTGATCAACGTAGCCTCGCATGTCTGAATCTCCCCCTCGTCCCGCCGATGCAAGCGTCCACCCAAAGGGGTGGATTCACGACATCAGAGGTTGCAGATCGTAAAGCGAGGAGTTTTGTTGGGTCTTGCACGGCGGCCGCGTTTTACACAGGACTCCGTTTTGTCACGAAAAACAGTTTTTTACAGGAATGGCTGGCGAGGCGAGGCTGCTCCCGCTCGGGACACTTTTCGCCAGAAAGGCCTGCGGCGTGTGAGTCGATCGCAATCGCGATGGGGCCTGCTGGATACAAGAGTGGTTTTTCTTTGAGCCGATCCCGAAGGTGCGGCGAGTGCCTTGAGCACGACGCCCAAGTCGTCGATGCTCGCCGATCTGCGGCCGATGCCGGCGGCTCACGGTGTGATTTCACACACCATCGTGGGAACTGGGCACGTCACGGATGGGTTGAAGACGGGGACCCAGCGAGTCACACCAGAAAAGCAAGAACCCTCGCAAAACCGCAGTTCTGCGAGGGTTCTTAGAGATGGGTAGTGGGCGATATAGGACTCGAAGAAACGCCCGAAACCTCGAGTAAAACACCTGATTCAGAATGTGGTGGGGC
>JBMTLP010000232.1:0-5673 GCA_049433245.1 Pirellulales bacterium | reverse complement strand
TCATCGAGCGATGTCACGGGCGTGCCGCCAAGCGACTTTCCAAACCCGCGGAGATCGGGGGCGATGACACACGCGTGCTTCGCCAGCCCTGCCAGTTGGCCCACCCACATGCTGTGGTCGAGTGGGAAACCGTGCAGGCACACGAGCACAGGGCCTTGGCCTGCCTTGGAAACGGCGAGGGTGCCGCCGGAGGCGAGCCGAATCTGGTGGCTGGTGAGCGGCTCGGACATGGCGGGGTTCCTCTCAGCGGGTGGTCGACAGCAAGGGCAAGATCCGCGGGTCAGCAAGCGAGTTCGCGACGAGCCGAGCGCCGCTGAAGTCATGGCGGTGGCTATGTCCGCCTGGTACAGCCACCACCACAGCGCCCGCGGCGACCGCCGCGCTGCAGCCGGCCGCAGAGTCTTCAAACACCAGCAACTGCGCTGGATCAACACCGTGCCGAGCGGCAGCCGTCAGGTAGATCTCTGGATGTGGCTTACCTTGGCTGACGTCCTCGCATGTGAGCACAAAATCGAGCCTGTCGAGGAGTTGTACGCGGCTGAGCACGTCGTGGGCGAAGTCTGGTCCGCTGCTGGTGGCCACAGCTTGGGGGAGTCGCCGTTGTTCAAGCTGCTCCACGAGTTTCAGCGCGCCGGGCATCAGCGAGAGGCGTTGGTCGAGCAGACCTTGAAAAATCTCCTTCGTTTCAGCCGCGAGGATCTCGATCGTGTCGCTGAGGCCATGCCATTCGATCATGATCCCGAGGGCGATTTTCTGAGGTCGCCCCATCATGGCATCGAGGAGGTCTCCATCGAACGAGCGGCCTCGGCGGCGGAGGATTTCAGTGCCGACATCTTGGTAGAGTTCCTCGGTATTGACGAGAAGGCCATCGAGGTCGAAGGCGACAGCGGCAATCGGCAAGGGAGGGGCCGCGTCGGAGTCGAGCATCAAGATTTCGGTATCCTCAAGAGGCATGTCGGTGGTGACTACGGGAAACACTGTTTGCAGGATACCGCATGAGGACGCGAAACAGCCATGACCAATGCCCCACTGCCGATCAAACGGGGCACGGACCGCCCGCTGGCGCAGCAGTCCGTTTGCCCGATATGAGTGCGGAGTTCGTTGCGGGCTCCACAGGAGGACGCGGACGGATGCTTCTCATCAAGGTTTTCGCGGTTGTCGCGTTTGTGTACGTGGCGTTGTGTCTGTTCTTTTTCCTGTTTCAACGGTCGTTTATCTACCGGCCAACGTCGCTGACGCCAGACCATGCTGCTGCAGTGATGGTCGAGCGGCCAGACGCGATGCTTCGCGTGTCGGCGCATGTTCGATCGGGGCCCAAAGCACTCCTCTTCTTCGGAGGCAACGCAGAGGACGTGGGCATCACCGTGCCCAAACTCGCCGAACTTTTCCCCGACATGGCGGTTTACGGCCTGCACTATCGCGGCTACAGCGGGAGTTCCGGAAGCGCGACGGAATCATCGCTCCGCGGTGATGCGCGGGCGGTGTTTGCGATGGTTCGCGAGCGACATCCGGACGTGATGCTGATGGGACGAAGCCTGGGGAGCAGCCTTGCTATCGGACTCGCTGCCGAAGAGCCTGTGTCAAGGCTCGTGCTGATCGCTCCGTTCGAGAGCATCCTCCGCATCGCGGCACGTGCTGCTCCCTTTCTGCCGATGAGGCTGTTGCTCTGCGACCGCTACGAGTCGTGGCGGTACGCTCCTCGCGTGACCTGCCCCACGCTCTTGCTCGCTGCGTCGCACGACGAACTTGTGCCGATGATCGATACTGAGCGGCTCCGCGATGCGTTCGCGCCGGGCGTGGCCACGCTGCGGGTGATGCAGGGGACGGATCACAACACGGTGGCGAGCGTTCCGGAGTTTTACGAAGCGTTGCTCTATGGTCGTTGATAACGCGGCTGGGTCGCTCGTCGCTGTCCGTACGCGGAGGGGCAGGCAGTTCAGCTCAGTACGTGCCACCCAGTTGGAGCATGATCGCATCTGAAGGGTTGTACTCGGCCACGCCGTTGGCGGAGATGGTGCGAGCGAAGACGTAGCCAACCTCGGCCACGCCTGCCACGCGGCGGCTGCGAAACCACTCTACTCCCAGAATCGCCCGCAGGTCGCTCGAGGTCACCATCGCGGTGGTCTCGTCGGGCAGGAGGATGGACCAGGTCCCACCGCCAAACTGGCACGCCGCGTAGGTCCACGCGGCTCCTCCTCCGGAAAACGAGCGAACGCGGCGTGCGAATCGCGAACGTGGCACAAGCAGCTCGAGACGGGTGGCGTCGTTGGGGGTCCATACGAGTCCACCCACCGGCAGCACACGCATGTCGAGTTGTCGCACGACGGCAGCTCCAGCGAGCAGTGTCCATGTCTCAGTCACGGCAACGTCAACAAGGCCCCAGCCTGTGAGCTGGAAGGCCTGAGCGTTGAAGGCTTTGTAGTCACCGTAGACGCCTGGCGTGATGCCGAAAGCGAACCCCCAGCGGTTGGTCACCGGAGTCCGCCAGGAGACGTCGATGTAGGAATCAAAGACGGTGGATGGGAGAACGAGGTCGTCGGGTGACTGCCAAAAGTGGAAGCCGAACCCCGGTGTCACGAGGAGTGCCGGGAGATCATCGAACCACACCGGCGCAAACGATGTAGTGATCGGCACGTCGGTGTTCCCGAAGCCGTCGGCTCCGTTCTTCGGCACCCAGGTCGCCGACATCGTGCGGGCGTACCAAAACGGAGTCTTGCCAGGCGGTCGCTGTTCGTCCCACGCTCCCCCAAGATTGTCCACCAGTGGCCCTTGCCCTGGAGCGATGGGCGTGGCGGGCACGATCGCACCGGTGAGCAGGATCCCACTTTCTCCCGCGTCGTCGGGCAGCGGCAGGACCGCGACAGTGTTGGCGTCGACAACACTCGGATCAAACAGTCTGTCTGGCAGGCTGCCTGGAGGCATGTCGACAGCAGACGCGGTGATCGCTGTGGACAGCGCGAGCAGCATGGCCCTCATCGCCGTGTGACGCAGTCTTCCGTGTCGAGATGGCGTGTCCGAGAGCATGGTGCTTTTTTGGGAGACGCTATCAATCGCCCATGGTGGTCACAACGTTGACCCGAAGAGGATGTGACAAGTTGGGCAGTCTGTAGGAACGGGCGTCGACTCTGAGGGTTTTTTCAAGTTGAAGGATCGTTCCGGTCGATCTGCCTTAGTTGCTCAACAGCTGACAACCTGCCGTGGTTTCTGGAGGCCCAAGCGATGACCACCATTTCCGCACGATCCACGAGCCTGCCTCACCTCGTGCTCTCGGCATGCGTTGCGCTCCTCTCGCCACTGCCTGCCCAAGCTCAAACCGGCATCCTGCACAAACAGACCTACGGACCTTCGGCGAGTCTTGCAGCGACGGCTGCCCCTCTGCGGGGCATGGCGGGAAGAGTTTCGAGCCTGCCGGCTCCCGCCGAGGCTGGAAGCGTGGCTCCGGGTGTCGCAGTGGCTCCGGGGGAAACGTGGGGCCACGTGGTCTCCGGTGAGGTTGTGGGGGCACCGGGACTGGTCGGAAGCGCGCCCGGTGGCACGCCTGGATTTGTGCCAGGATCGGCGCCCGGCTACCGAGGGCACCACGGAAGAGGGTTTGATGGTGATGCGGTGATGCCGATACCCCTGCCGGCTCCCGCTCCGATCGACTTCGGTCACGATGTCCAGATCATGCCCTACCCCTTCGACGTTGATCGCCCGCACGCGGTCTCGACGATGGCGGTCTCGGCCCAAGCGGGAATGGCGAGGGTTGAGATGGCGCAGTCACCAACCCCGCACCGATTGGCTGGAACCACCACGGCAGCAGCTGCCCGTCTAGCCCGGCCTGGTGAGACCGGTGTGCTGCAGGCTCATCCTCTCGGTTTCCACGCTAAGGCTGGACGAGGTGTGGTTCCCGAGCACGCAAGCCGCCCTGCCGAGTCTCCTGCGTCGCCGAAGAAGGCAGCTGCGGGAGCCGAGGGCATGGCAAACCTGCAGCGAGTTGGCGTGGAAAGGTCGGCAACGCAGCTCCGCTGGATCGACAGGCTGCGGTTTTCCTGGCCCGGCAGCAGCGAGTAAACATTGCCGGTGCGGTCTCTCAAAACGTTCTCCGAGGCACGCGCGTGGGCTGCGAGAAGGCGGGCTATCACGAGTCTTAGGACCTCTAGCCGCAGGCGGTAGCGGTCAGAGATGTCGATTGCGTGCAACTCGTCAGGCGTCGCCTGGAAGATATCTCGGTCGTCGTGAACCTGGACAAGCTCTCTCCGGTCGGTCGGCGGGCGGCGGTTCGAGCGGTTCGCCGAAGTGGGTGAGGATCTTCCGAATCGGCTCCGGCTCCGTGATGAACGAGATCAGGCGGATGCCGCCGCCACGGTGCGGGCACTCGAGTGGGAACTCCTCGACCACCCGAGCCATCAGTTTGGCCCGCGCCATCCGGAAGGTGTCGTGCGACGGAGGCTTTTGATGTGCGTCGCAGCCGCAGCCTTCCGTGGGTTGTCTGCCTGCCGCATGCCCGCCAGCCAAGGAACCCTTCCGGCGGTGGTTCGACGACGCGGTTGGCTCCCGGCCTTGTGGACTTCCGCCCGCCACGCCGCCCGGCCCAGTTAGCCGCCTTGTGCCGCGGTCCACGGATAATCGCTTCGAAGCGAAGGGCGGCGACCGCAAAAGAGACTGGCTGACGGTCGATAACCGATTCGACATACGGGCGCCGTGGCTGGCCACGCTTCCCCCGATTTCCAGAATCGCTGGCGCGCAGACGCAACGATACGTGCACCGCCTCAGGCCCGGTTCGCGAAGAGCCTTAACCGCGGCCGCGAAATGGCTCGTAGATCCGGATTTGAAACAGGAGTTCGTTCGCGGAGAACTGCGAGCTGTACGGGCTGTTGTTGGACGGGATGACAAAACTCACGTCGTCCAAAGCATAAAAGCGGTACCCGAGATCGAGCGTGATCCGGTCGCTCACCGCATACACGATGCCACCACCAGCCTGCCACGCAAACTGTGTCGCCTGAACATCGGCAAGGATCGCTTGGCCTTGAAAGAGAAGGTCGCTCGAAAAACGATAGCCGCCAACGCCGATTCCCCCGCCGCCATAGAGTCCAAACTTTTTCGTAATAGAGACATCCCGCCACGCGTTGCACAGAACCGACCAGTTGTCTGTTGACTGCTGGCCAAACTCGTTCTCAATCCCGTCGCGATAGCGGCCCGCCGCCTCAACCCGCCACTGGCCTCGCGGACGGGTAAAGGCCATGCCGATCGCACCACCAGCGGTGAAACTTTCGGCGTATTCGTTTTGACTCGCAGGCTCCCCTGGATAGGTGAACTGGCCCCAGGACGCGCCAACAATCGGGGCCACATACCAGCGACGTGTGGCTCCGTCATTTCCCTGCGAAAGGCCGACAGGGTGGAGGAGTGCATCGATATCAACGTCCTGTGCGGTCGCGGCAGCGGAAAACTCCGGAAGGCCATCAAGCAGGCTCGCGGCTGCGACGTGACACCAAAGGGCAGCCACCGCAAACAGCGCTCTGATAGGCAACCGCATGACTCGCTCCCGAATCGTGTTGAGGTGAGGGATGCCTGCTGCCCTACCGGGCGCCCGGGCTCGTTGTGATCGTCGTCTCCCCATCCGAGGCCCCATCACAACTTGCTACCCGCCGCCCCCCCCCTCGCCTGACCCGCAGGCTTTTACTAGTCTTCCCC
>JBMTLP010000231.1:0-5686 GCA_049433245.1 Pirellulales bacterium | reverse complement strand
TGATCTCATCGGGAACGTCATCCCACGTCTTGCCCTGCTGCTCGGCCGGCTTCAAGTAGTAGTAGATGTCTTGAAAGTTGACGCCGATTCTGCCGCCCCAGTTGGGCATCGGCTTGCTCTCGAAGATGTCGAGTGACTTGAGGCGGAAGTCCCGCATCCAGGCGGGCTCCTTCTTCATCTCCGAAATCTGATTGACGATGTCTCGCGAGAGACCCCGACGAGCCTTAAAGATGGTCGGAGTCTCGGTCCGGAAGTCGTACTTGTTGATTTCGCCGAGGACCGGCTTGGACACACCGGCTCCCGTGCCGGGAACGGCCGCGAGCGTGCTCGTTTCGTGCGTGTCGGTTGCCATGGCTCAATCCTCTTCTTGGTGACTCTCGTTTTGCACGCGTGCCAGCCACACCGATGCTGGCACGCCTCCTGCTCAAAGACTGAAAAGCCGCTTGCCGATCAGGCCGTGGCTGCTGCTTCTGCTGCCATCGCCTCTTCCGCAGCTGCCGCGTCTGGGTAGGAGGCCCGGATCCGTTCGTAGCCCCGCTTGTGCAGCTCCGCAGCGAGCTCCGGCCCACCCGACTCCACGACTCGCCCACCGAGCATGACGTGCGTCTTGAGCGGAATGTTGTGTTCGAGCAGTTGCTCGTGGTGCGTGATAATCAGGATGCCCATGTCGGCACCACCGATGCGAGCAATGCTCTCGCTCGCAAGTCGCACGGCATCTGCATCGAGACCGCTGTCGGTTTCATCAAGGACTGCAAACCGTGGCGCCAGCATGGCGAGCTGCAGGATCTCCGCCCGCTTCATTTCGCCGCCAGAGAACCCGTCGTTGACGTAGCGTCGGGCAAAGTCGGCGTCCATTTGCAGTTCCGCCATCTTCGACTTGAGCTCGCTACGGAACTCCTTCATCGGCACGAGCTCTTGCCCTTCCTTCCGCTCCGGATTCCGCACGTTGCTGACGGCGTGTCGCAGGAAGTCGGCGACCCGCACTCCAGGAATCGCCATCGGCCGCTGAAATGCCAGAAACAGGCCCGCCCGCGCCCGCTCATCAGGTTCCATCGCGAGAATGTCGCGGCGGCTGCCATCTGCCTCAACAAGTTCGATCGACCCGCTCGTGACCTCATACGACGGGTGGCCCATGATCGCGTAGCCGAGCGTGCTCTTGCCCGAACCGTTGGGGCCCATCAGCGCGTGCACCTCACCACGGCCAATCTCCAGATTGACACCTTTGAGAATCTCGCGGTCCTCAACGGCGACATGCAGATCCTGGATAATGAGTTTTTCCGGGTGTTGGCTAGTCATGAAACTCTCGAGGCGGGAAGAAACTGGCGGGAAACAGCATCGCGCGGAGGGCCTGCCGTGAAGTCGGACAGGATCAGGCAGTCACTTTCTGGTGATCAAAGACGAGTTCGCCGTCGCTAACCGGCGAAGCCACGTAGCCGCTGTGGTGAGGGATCGGCAGTTCGTCAGGAATCTTGTGATCAGAACCCGCCTGCTTGGCGAGTTTCTGGCCGAGGATCTTGTCTTGGATTCGCATCAACCCCTCGAGGAGGCTTTCGGGCCGCGGTGGGCATCCGGGCACGTACACGTCCACCGGCACAACGAGGTCGACACCTTTGACGACGTGGTAGCCCCACTTGAAGTAAGGTCCGCCGCCGGTGGTGCATGCACCCATCGCGATCACATACTTCGGATCGGGCATCAGGTTGTAGAGCCGCCGCACTCGGCTAGCCATTTTGTACGTGACCGTACCCGCCACGATCATGAGGTCGGCCTGACGCGGGGTCGCACGAAAAGCACCAGCACCGAAGCGGTCGAGGTCGTACCGGCTCGCACCGGCCGCCATCATCTCAATGGCACAGCACGCCAACCCGAAGGTCATGGGCCAAATACTCGACTGCCGAGCCCAGTTGATCGCCTGCTCGACCGTCGTAACGATCATGTTTTCTTCGAATCTGCCTTCAATCCATGGGCGTGTCATGCCGAGCGCTCCACTGAGCCGGGGAAACGAAACTCCAACCGCACACTCGGCAATTGTGCAACACCTGGCCTCAGCAGGACAGGGGGGCAGCACGAGATCGCGGATAGGGGCAATTTTTTAGGCGTTTGAGTGCGGTCTCCACTTGGATCGACCGCGGTCGGGGAAAGGGCGAAGGCGTTCATCGCACCTCCTTTTTCTGCCGCCGCCCCGACACCTCGCCGATATCGACGGTGAAACGGCAGCAGCTAGCTCCATCGAGGCGACACTCTGTCAGCCGCACCGGGGCGGCCACGAGTTCCTCGAGCATCACCCGCTCGGCGGCGCAGATCCCGCGGTCTGTCTCCGCGAGTTGTGGGTACGGGCAGGTATGAGTGGTCAGCACGGCGAGGCCATCGCTGTTGTCGGGGCCAGAGCACTCACAGGCGATCTTTCGATCCTGCAAGGCAGCCGCCACCGACCGTAGTCGAGCCACGGGCGTCCCCTCAAAGGATTGCCCCGGCGTGCGATTCCGACACGTTTCCGCCAGCGACTGGCCAATCCGAGATAGCAGCCCGCGTCGTACATCGGGGGAGTCGACAAGGCGAACCTCGCGCCACAGCACCATCGCCAGATCGCGAAAGTTGTCACCGCCGATGCGAGCCCCACGAGACGACAGCAGGTAGACGTGCGAAGGGCGACCTCGAGCGGCGGGGCCAGTGGCGGCGGCCGGTTGCCGCACCACAACCCCAGCCTCCATCAGCCGCCGCAGCCGTTGCCGCACCGCGGTCGCCGTGACCCCCAAGGCTTCGGTGAGTTCAGGCACAGCCAGCCCAGCCGACCCGCGGAGAAGCTCAACAAGTGATTCATCCGAACCACGCAGCAAGGGCAGGGGCCCCAAGGTATCGTCGTCTCCGGCAGGCAGAGGCTCCCCGGGAACCGATCGTGTTGACGCTACGAACTTTGGCATATGCCTCACGATAGGACGGTTCGGTTTTTTGACAAGCCAACTTGCGAAAAATATTTGCTGGCCGGTCAGCCGCGGGGAAACTTGGTCTGCACGATGTCGAGGAACTCCTCTCGAGACAGCGAGCGAGAGACCGCCGCACGGAAGTCGCGGGCCCCGGGGATCCCCTGGGCATAAGAACACGCGAACTTCCGCATCAGCAGCGTGCCGCGTTCCACACCAAATCGCCGGCAGACCAGATCGTAGTGGTGGAGCACGAGTTCTCGCTGCTCCTCAAGCGAAGGGTCGGACATCGGCTCCTCGCCTCGCAGCAGCGCCGCGATCTGTGCGAAAATCCAGGGCTTGGCCAACGCTTCGCGAGCCACCATCACGCCATCCACACCGGTTTCCCGGAGCCGCTTGACCGCCACCTCGGCCGAGGTGATGTCACCATTTCCCACAACCGGCATCCGGGAGACACTTCGTTTAATCGCTGTAATCGCGTCCCAGTCCGCTCGCCCTTTGAAGAACTGGCTAGCCACCCGCCCATGCACGGTGAGACAGGCCGCGCCCGCCTCCTCCACTCGCTGCGCCACTTCGACCCCGGTTTGACAGGTGGGCCCGCAGCCCAGGCGAATCTTCGCGGTGACCGGCGTGCCGTCACAGGCCTCCACGACCCGCCGCACGATCGCCGCGACCTGCTGCGGCTCACGCAGGAGCCAAGAACCACTGTGAGCCTTTTCGCTCACCTGCCGTACGGGGCACCCGAAGTTGAGATCTACCACGCTCACCGCGTAGTCGTGAGCGAGCATGCGACCAACCCGGGCGAGGTTTTCCGGGTCGTTGTCCCACATCTGCACCGCGCGGGGCCGCGGCTCATCGCGGACACCCCATAGCCGATCGGGGTGCTCGCCACGCTCCCCCTCCAGCCAAACCGCACTGCGAGCGGCAATCATCTCCGTCGCGAGGAGTCCGGCGCCACCAAACTCGCGAACGACCTGGCGATACGCAAAGTTGGTGAAGCCCGCCATCGGAGCCTGCAACACGGGTGGGTCCACCACGACTCCGCCGAGCGTGAGTGGCGGTGGTGCGACCGATCCCTGAGCGGTGGGTGAGGATGTGAGCGCGGGGGTATCCATGTCGCAAGGATATCCCAATCCCCGGTCGCATCGATGACGACGTGCCTGCTACTGGGCAGGAAAGCCACCTGAGGAGAGGATCGCACCGGCGGGCACCCCCGCAGGCGGCGGAGCCAGCGTGGGGCTCATACCGACCGGAACGGTCGCCGATGTGAGCGTGACCGCCGGCCGCCAAGGAGTCGGTGCGCCGATCAGCATCGTGGCAAACTGCTCGTCCGGCACCGAGAAGTCAGCGACCGCCATCACGTACTCCACAATGTCGTCGTTGTAGCGGGTGACCGACTTGGCGAGTGCTTGCTGCTGCTCAAGTACCGCAGCGTGTGCGGCGATCACCGCCTCAATGCCGCGGCTGCCGCGGGCATGATCGTTTTCCGCCATCGCCAGCGCCGTCTCGGCGGCATGCACCGCAGCAGCCCGCGCGTCGACTTCTTCATGCTCAAGGGGCAACGAGCGAGCGATGGCACGAATCCGTCCCGTGGCGATGCGGGAAGCGAACAGCACATCGAAGTGCGTTTCGTACGAGGTAGCCAGCGGACGATCAACCGGCCACGGCAAGGGCTCAGTGGCAGGCAACCTGACAAGGTCGACCAACTCCTGCTGGGCCGACACCAGCGCTGCCCGAGCTGCCGCGACATCTGCCAGCCTGGAAGCCACCGCCACATCGAGGACAGCTCGGTCATGCGGATCGCCACTCGGCGCAACATACTCAAGCCGCTCCACCGCCTGGGCGGTCCACCGCAGCACGGCGACCTTCTCCACGAGATTCCAGTAGGCCTGGGTGATCCACAGCCGGCGGCCCCGGTCGCCGGAGCGTTCCAAGGCCTCGAGCAACGGAAGCGGGCGGGTAGCAAGTCCTTCTAAAACGATGGGCCCCGTGCCGGCTTCGACCGCTGCCAGAGCCACCTTGATCAACTCCGTCGCCGGCCCGGTCGGAAGCTCGACCGTCTGCTGATTCGCCGCCGGTGGCGCTGAATCAGCGAGTCCGAGATCCGCCATCTCTGCAGGAGGCAGCGCGTTTGACGCCGCCTCGGGGCTCCCGAAAGAACCCGGGGCCATCGCCGCAGGCCCCTCCGGGGGTGACGTCAGCACCGACCGTGTTCCATCGTCCCCCAACGGAGCACCAAACCCCGTCGCTGCTGGCGAAGCGGTTGCGGGCGTCTCAAAAGACGACGGCGGCAGCCCGGCAGACTCGGCAGGCGCCATGGGCACATCGGCCCCAACCGGGGCCTGTGGCGAGAACGGCGGGGGCGGAGACTCAAACCCTGGGCTCTCTTCGGCCACCGGCTCTGGCGATCGAAAAAAGCTGCCTGGCGGGGCTGGCTCCGCTTCTCCAAATCCACTCGACGGCACGCCCTCACTCTCGGCGAAACTCCCGGGAGCCTCAACGGCTCCGTCGTCCTCACCGAACGGGATCGCGGGGCCGAAGTCGCTCCCGGAAGGAGGCGGTTCCGCTAAATCCTGGGCCCGCGCGGCGGGCGAAGCAGACACCGCCACGATCAACATCATCGCGGTGCACAGTGCAGAGAACGGCAAAAAAGGGGCGGTGCTCATGGGCGGGCTCGGTTCTCGTGGTCACGAGGTCGCGAGAAAATCCAAGAGCAGCCCGCCAAAGTCAACGGCAATACCCACCAGAACCACCGCTTTTCCCCA
>JBMTLP010000230.1:0-5693 GCA_049433245.1 Pirellulales bacterium | reverse complement strand
GGAAGGCCGCGTGCATGCTGTGCAGCACGGACGCTTTGAAGACACGAAGTTCACCGAACTTGCCGGATCGATCGACAACCTGCGGCTCACGTCAGCAGCGCCCGTGCGCACGGCCGCAGTACCCACGGCAAACTCCCCAGAAGAGCGTTGAGCGTCAAGCCAGAGGCGTTGGGACCCTGTTGCTACTGCCGCCGCTGCTTGATGCGGCGGCTCTCGCGGGTGAGCGTGTCGCGTTCTTGTTTGGTCAGGCTGGCTTCACCGGAGCGACTGATCTTCTCCAGGATGCGGTCAACTTCGGCCTGTAAGCTGACTTCGTCGGTTGCGTCGGAAAAACGGTCGTCGTCGCCGCGATAGATCTTCATGCCGCGGCGCGAGGCGGTCCAGCGGGAGAGTGTCCCACCAAACTGCTCCGACAGACTGCTGAGGTTGTGCCCCTGCCAGGCGTAGAGCAGGCCAAAGGCAAGGCCTCCGAGGTGGGCCATGTGGGCCACTTTGCCCCCGCCATGCGTGGCGCCCTGAAGGTCGATCACAAAGTAGAGCACCCCAAGCGCCCAAGCGGGAACCGGCAGGATGCCCCAAATGAGTACCGTCTGCCGTGGGTAGAACCAAATAAAGACGGCAAGCACGGCCATCACCCCACCGCTGGCACCGATCAGCCCACCCTGATCGCCACCGCCGATCCTCAGGCTCACGAGCCAGGTGAGGCCTGCGATCACAATTGACGAAAGGTAGAAGCGGAGGAACGGTCCTCGGCCAAGGACGTACTCCACTTCTCGACCGAAGAACCACAGCGTCAGCATGTTGCCCACGAGGTGCCACGGGGTGGTAGGGTCGTGTGCAAAGCCGTACGTGATCAACTGCCAGCATTCCCAAGGCCGCGAGAAAAGGTCGCCTTGCAGAGTGAGGAAACTCGTGATCGGAAAATCACCCGCCGCCAGCAGGTTGGCCACCCACAGGGCCACGTTGGCCACGATAATCGTCATGACCGCCGACCACTCCGGGGCGAATTCCTCGTCGCGACGGTAGTAGCCCCTGTCTTGAAAGCCCATGGAATGCTCTGGGTCTACCTTTTTGCAGTGTGGCGGAAGGAGCGAGGGTGGCCTCGCACCACCCATCGTGCGCTGCATCGTAGACCGCCGCAACGGAGGCGGGCAACCGTGGCCCCTGCCGCACGGCAGGCGAGTCTGGTAAAAACCGACCGCGGGAGAATGCTGCCGGAGTTCGATTGCCGGTGGTGGGAGTGCGAACAGTCGTCTGACTCGGGAGGAACGCAATGGGTCTCAACGGATCACTCGGTCGCAAACTGCGGATGGGCATCGTCGGTGGTGGGCCGGGATCATTCATCGGTCGGGTGCACGTGACCGGGGCGGTGCTCGACAACCGAGCCGAACTCGTTGCCGGCGCTTTCTCAAGTAGTGCCGAGAAATCCAAGCAGGCTGCCGCCGACTACTTTGTTGACCCCGCCCGGGCCTACGGTTCGTACGAAGAGATGTTTGCGACGGAGATGGCGAAGCCTGAGGGGGACCGCATCGATTTCGTGTCGATCACCACGCCGAATCACATGCACTTCCCCGTCGCGAAGGCGGCCCTGGAATCTGGCTTGCATGTGGTCTGCGACAAGCCGCTCACGCTCACGCTCGCCGAGGCCGAAGAACTCGCCGCGATCGTCGAGAAGCTGCCGGTAGTGTTTGCCGTGACCCACAACTACACCGGTTATCCACTCGTGCGGCAGGCTCGCGAAATGGCTCTCTCTGGCGAACTGGGGGAGGTGCAGGCAATCCGTGCGGAGTACATCCAGGGCTGGTTGCGGACCAGACTGGAAGACGAAGGTCAGAAGCAGGCTGCCTGGCGGACCGACCCCAAGAAGAGCGGGGCCGCCGGAGCCTTCGGCGACATCGGGACCCACGCCTACAACCTCGGTCGCTACATGACCGGCATCCTGCCGGAGAGCATCTCGACGCACCTCAAGATCTTTGAGCCACCGCGACCGCTTGATGACTACGGCCATGCCGTGGTGCGGTACCAAAACGGGGCTCTGGGCACGGTCACCGCCTCGCAGATCAGCCATGGTCGCGAGAACGATCTGCGGATTCAGATCGACGGCACAAAGGCCAGCTTGGAGTGGCACCAAGAAAACCCCAACCAACTCTTTGTCCGCCGCAACGGCCACGCCCATCAGATCTACACACGTGACCCCAACGCACCGTTCATGAACGGCCTTGGGGCTGCTGCCTGCCGTCTGCCGAGCGGCCATCCTGAAGCGTTCTTTGAGGCGTTTGCCAATGTCTATCGCACGGCCTACGACGCGATGTCGGAGGCGATCGCTGGCAATCCCTTTGAGAAAGTCGACACCGTCTACCCGAACATCTGCGATGGTGTGGAGGGGATGTACTTCATCGAGCAGTCGGTGGCCTCGAGCAAGGCTGACGGTGCGTGGTTGCCACTGGCCCATCCTCTCGCCCGTCGGTAAGCGAACCCCGGAGGGCGTGCGATGAGTGCGCGGAGCAATCCCGGCCGCAAGGTGGCCGGGATCGTGTTCGACATCGAGAGCATTGTCGACGGAGAGTTGGTCAGTCGGCTGCAGTATCCCGGAGAAGGGTTGACTGCCGCCGACGCGATTCTCCGCTACAAGGCCGAACTGCTCGAATCGACAGGTCGCGACTTTATCCCCTACACCTACCACCTGCCGATCTCGCTGGTGGTGGCCACGGTGGCCCCCGACTACCGGCTGCTCAATCTCACCGCGCTCGATGAGGAGCAGTCGCGGCCGCATGAAATTGTGCGGCAGTTTTGGGATGGCTGGGAGCGGTATGACCAACCCACGCTCGTGACGTTCAACGGGCGGGGGTTTGATCTTCCCCTGCTGGAACTTGCTTGTTTTCGTTACGGGATACCGATACCCGACTGGTTTGCCGAGGATCGCCGAAGCTTTGACCAGCCTCGGAATCGCTACAACATGGCCGGCCACTTCGATCTGCACGAGTGGCTGACCAACTCCGGCGCGACCCGTTTCAATGGCGGCCTCTCGCTGGCAGCTTCTTTGATCGGAAAACCGGGCAAGTTAGACGTCGCGGGCCACATGGTGCAGGACCTGTGGGATGCGGGCCGGCGGCAAGAGATCCACGACTACTGCCGCGGAGATGTGCTCGACACCTACTTCATCTATCTCCGAAGTCGCGTCGTGGCGGGGGTACTCAGCCTGGCCGAAGAGCAGGCGATTATCGAAGAGACCCGCACCTGGCTGGAAGCCCGCGCAGAGACTTCTCCTGCTCTGCGGAAATATCTCGACGCCTGGGGCGACTGGCAAAGCCCCTGGGCGTGAGGGCACCGTTCATGCAGCCGCGATCACGGGCTGCATGCATCCACCGTGCGCTCACCTGCGTGAACCAGACCAACAGGGGCGAGGCCTACTACTCGGCGATCGGCTCTTTGACCAGTTGGACGAAGTGCGGGGCTTTGGTGCCGCCAGCGGAAAGTTCAGCGGCCTTCTTCTCGGCAGCCTTCTTGTCGGCATATTCAAACAGCACGACCCGCTTCATCGACTGGGTGTAGACGCCCCAGTAAGCCTTCATGCGGGCTTCTTTGACGACCTTCTTCGTGGTTCGCTTCGCGGTCTTCTTTGCTGCTGCCTTCTTCTTTTTCGCTGGCTTTGCGTCTTTTTCCATCGCCTCAGCAGCTTCAGCTTGGGCGCGGAGTTCCTTGCGATTGACGACTTTGCGTGCCATGGGCGGCTCTGCGTTCCTGTAGGAGGACTCTGTTTGGTTCGGACGAGGCGGGTGTCTGCCGCTGGGCAGCAACCCGGACGGGCCGCGGGCGATATCGCCAGCGTCGTGCCAGTTCGGTCAGTATAACGGTCGGAAGACTCCTGCGGCAGGCCCGCGAGGACCCTATACTTCTGGAAAAACCGGAGAGTTCATGTCCGACGCCGTCTGCGAACCTGCTGCCGCCGGCCCCCTTGCCCAGTATCGGGCGATGGAAGATGCCACGCTTGCTGCCCGCATCGACGCCGTGCGCGAGCGTATGGGCGAGCGTTTGGTGATCCTCGGTCATCACTACCAGCAGGATGGCGTGATTGCCCACGCCGACATCACCGGCGACAGCTATCAACTCTCGGTGAGTGCGGCCGCCCGAGAGGCGTGCGAAGCGATTGTATTCTGTGGCGTGCATTTCATGGCCGAGACGGCCGATATCCTCGTGAACCGGCCGGAGAAGGTGGCCGCTCGCGGTGGCTCGCGCGTGACGGTCGTGCTTCCTGACATGGCGGCGGGATGCTCCATGGCCGACATGGCTGCCATCGAGCAGGTGGAAGATGCCTGGGCCGACATGGGCGAGGTGATCGACACCGACGAGATCACGCCGGTGACCTACATCAACTCAGCAGCCAGCCTCAAGGCGTTCTGCGGACGGCATGGCGGCATCGTCTGCACGTCGAGCAATGCCCGCGCGGTCCTCGAGTGGGCCTTTGCGCAGCGGCGTCGCGTGCTGTTTTTTCCCGACCAGCATCTCGGTCGCAACACCTCGCGGACGATGGGAGTTTCGCTTGACGAGATGTGCGTCTGGAACCCGCTGGCGGCGTCGGCCGGCGGGGCACTCGGTGGCAACTCCCGCGAGCAGATCGAGAAGAGTCGCGTGATTCTCTGGCAGGGGCACTGCAGCGTGCACGCGATGTTTCGTCCGGAGCATGTGGATGCAATGCGGCAAGCGATGCCGGGTGTGAAGGTGCTTGTGCATCCTGAGTGTGCGATGGAGGTGGTCGACAAGGCAGACCTCTCCGGGTCGACGAGTTACATCATCAAGCAGGTGGAAGCCGCCCCCGCGGGCACGTCCTGGGCCATCGGTACCGAGATGCATCTTGTGAAACGGCTGGAGCAACAGCATCCGGGCCAGACCATCCGCTTTCTCTCCCCGGTGATCTGCATGTGTGCCACGATGTATCGCATCGATCTAGCGCATCTGTGCTGGAGCCTCGAACATCTCGAGGCTGGCACACCGGTCAATGTGATCGAGGTGGATGCCGAGACCGCTGCCTGGGCCACGACGGCGCTTGAGCGGATGCTCACGGTGAGCTAGACCGCCGGTCACGGTGACCCGGTGAGAGCAGGCGATGTTCTCAAGACCGAACCATTCCTGGGAGATTGACTGTGAGTTCGAACGTGACGACCCTTTCTCGCCGAGTGTGGCTGAGCACCACGGTGGCAGCCGCGACAGCGCTGACGGTGGGCCGGCAGGCTTTGGCAGCGGCTCCGAGCCGGGGGATTCCGCTGGGCTACGACAACTTCGCGGTCAGAGCGATGGGCTGGAACGCTCGTCAACTTGTCGATCATGCCCAAGAACTCGCGTGCGATTCCCTATTCATTACAGACTTCGGACCGTTCGAGGGGCGACATGACGACGCCACGCTCGGCGAACTGCGGCAGTACGCGTCCGATCGTGGCGTGGCGATCGCCCTGGGAAGCTGGAGCATCTGCCCCGGCTCCAACACCTTCAAAGCCGACTGGGGCACCGCAGAAGAACATCTCCTGTTGGGCATCCGCATGGCCAAGGCGCTCGGCTCGCCCGCCTTTCGCGTGGTCCTCGGCAACGGCGGCGACCGGCTCAGCGAAGGGGGTATTCAGGCCCGGATCGCTGAAACCGTGCAGGTGCTCAAGGCCGTCCGCGCGCAGGCGCTCGATGCTGGCGTGAAGATCGCGGTG
>JBMTLP010000229.1:0-5713 GCA_049433245.1 Pirellulales bacterium | reverse complement strand
CAGGAAGGCGTGATCCAAACGTCAGCGTCGGGTGTCTCCGCCTGATTGCCAGCAAAGTTGAGCTTCAAAAAGGTGGGGGCGGGGCCAGACGCGTCGGCAGGTAGATAGACGAGCACATCAGTCACCCGAGCATTCGCGGCCGTGCCCAGTTTGAGTTTCGCCTGCAGCCGAACGGCTGGCGTGGATGCGTCACCCGGGCCAGCGAGTGTGACCTCTTTCCGCTCGACCGCTCCCACAACACTCACGGGCACGGCGGGGAGTGGCTCGCCATACACAAACCGCTGCAACTGTCGCAGCTGGTAGGGCCGGCTGGTCTGCTCCCATTCTTTCGCGGTCGCAGCGGCCACCCCATCGGGACCCTCAAGGATGTTCGGCAGCGTGAAGGCCTGCACCGCCTCTTCGTCGTAGTTGGGATTGGTCACATCAGACTGCGCGGCATAGGTATGGTCCACCACGAGCATTCCTCCCAAGACCACCATCGCACTCATCATCAACCGTCCAAGCAGGCCTGCCTCACCACGCCGCTGCTCCACGCGTAGACATCCCAAACGCATTGCATTTCCCCTCAACTTGTGAACACGTTTTCTTGTGCGACTCTTTGTTCGGCTGAATTCACTCCGCCGACACGCAGAACAGATGCCGTTCCCCGCGAATGAAGAGGTCTGAGCCATCCGCTGCCGGTGTGGCATCGACGCCCTCCCCCATATCGTTTTCTGCGAGCACCTGCGGATCGTCGCCCACCTGGATGACCGTGATCGCCCCGCTGCGGTCTGTCAGGTAGATGCGGCCAGCCGCAGCAATCGGTGAGGCGTAGGTGCGGCCGACCCCGGGTATCCGCTTGGTTTCGTAGACCATGGCGCCCGTGGCTGCCTCAACGCAACTGAGCAGCCCCGTCTTCTCTTTGTAGTAGTAGATTTTCCCATCCACGAGCAGTGGCGAGGCCACGTCGGGCGTGTCGTGATCGAGGCTCCAGAGCAAGGCCTTGCTGCCGGCGAGGTCACCACGACCATCGAGGTCAAACGCCCCAGCAAAGGACCCCTGGAAGCCACTCATCACGTAGGCCACGCCCCCTTCAGCGAGCGCCGACGCACAGGGCCGCTGGGCCTGCCCGCCACATCGCCAGAGTTCCTGCCCCGACTTGAGATCGTATCCTCGGGCTGCCGTCTGGCCGTTCATCACGACCTGACGATCGCCACCGCGAGCCACCGCCACCAGTGGCGTGGCCCAGCAGGTGGGCTCATCACGCGGCGTCTCCCAGACCGTCTCGCCCGTTCGCTTGTTGAGAGCAAAGAGCATCGAAGGACCTTCGTGATCCCACGGCACAAGCACGAGATCGTCGACGAGCGTGGGCGAACTCCCTTCGCCAAAACCACGGCGGATGGTCATGTCGCCGAAGTCGCGGTTCCAGACCGGCACTCCATCCATCGTGTAACAAAACAGACCTCGTGACCCGAAGTGGGCGTACACATGCTCACCATCCGTGCACGGGGAAGCAGAGGCGAAGGCGTTGGTCTCGTGGGTGCCTTCGTGGGGCACCGCCTCAACTGCCGTCCGCTCCCAGAGTTGCTTGCCGGTTGCCCGGTCGAAGCAGAACACGTGAAACGACCAAGTGCGGCCATCGTCCTTCAGCACGCCTGTCGTGACAAACACGCGATCGTCCCAGACCACCGCAGACGACGACCCGCTCCCCGGGATCTCCACCTTCCAGCGAAGATTCTTCTCTGGACCAAACTCTACCGGCGGCGTGGCCTCAGGAGCTTCCCCCGTGCCGAGCGGCCCGCGGAAGTGCGCCCAGCGACTGCCCGTGATCTCGGCAGCACCTTCGGTGGCCATCCCTGCACAAACCACCAATGCGACCAACCCCACGACATACGGATGCATGATGTCTCCCTTGTTCTGGGCAAATGCCCCATGCAGAAGCGACGCCTCGAGCGCATGAGCATACCCGGAAGAACTTGGCGTTGGTGCGCTGCAAGGGATGACTTTTGAAACCGTTTGTTTGACGGGCGGTGGCGGGGACTCGATCATGCCCACACGAACAGCCTGGGGATGGCTGTCTGGTCTGCAGGAACTGCTGAGGGCTTTTCAAAGATGACGCTGCACACGACCCACCTGAGCCGCCGCCACCTTCTTCAAGGCGGCAGCCTCGCCGCGGCTGGCCTACTGACCTTCGGCGTTCCTCGGGTGCGGGCGGCGGCCAATGACCGGCTGCGGCTCGCAGGCATCGGCGTGGGGGGCATGGGAGGGAGCGACTTGGCCTCGCTCAGTTCACACGGAAGTGTGGAGGTGGTGGGGCTCTGCGATGTCGACGCGGGCAACCTGGCCTCCGCTGGTGAGAAGCACCCAGGGGCCAAACGGTTCACCGACTTCCGCGAGATGTTTGCGTCATTCGGCGACAGCATCGATGCGGTGCATGTTTCCACACCCGACCACACGCATGCGGCCGCCGCGATGACCGCGCTCAACCTCGGCAAGCATGTCTACTGCCAGAAGCCACTCACTCACGATGTGTTTGAGTCGCGGCAGCTGCGACTCGTGGCTGCAAAGGCGGGCGTGGTCACGCAGATGGGCACCCAAATCCACTCCACCACGCCCTACCGCACGGCGGTGCAACTTGTGCAGGCCGGCACGATTGGCAAGGTTCGCGAGGTGCATTCGTGGAGCGACAAGACCTGGGGCTATGACGGTCCTGCTCCAGAAGCAGGCAATGTGCCGGAGAGCCTTGCGTGGGATCTCTGGCTCGGCACCGCAGCAGCCCGCCCCTACTGCCCAGGCCACTACCATCCTGCCAACTGGCGACGCTGGTACGACTTTGGCTGCGGCACGATGGGTGACATGGCGATCCACATCCTCGATCCCGTGTTTAGCGCGCTTGCCCTGGGGTCCCCCAGCGAAATCGTGTCTGCAAGTTCCGCCCCGCCGCCCCACTCCTACGGCATGCAAAACGAAACTCGCTTCACCTTCGCCACGAAGACACCTCACACCACGAACGACTTCGTGCTGACCTGGTATGACGGTGGCCGGAAGCCGGACACCACCAGCTGGCCTCTCGAGACGGCCGAAGGCGAGCGGATGGGCTTGCCGGGCCAAGGTTCCATGTTCCTTGGAGAAGAGGGGGCCATCCTCCTGCCACACGTGGGCATGCCGGTGCTGCTGCCACTTGCTCAGTTCGCAGAGTCACCGGTCGAAGCCGCCCCCAACGGCAACCACTACCATCTCTTTGTGGATGCCTGCCTCGGTGGTGCCCCCACCACGTGCGGCTTTGACTACGCTGGCCCGCTCACCGAAGCGGTGCTCTTGGGCACGATAGCCAACCGTTTCCCTGGAGACACACTGCGTTGGGAGCCCGAAGCGATGGAGATCCCCGGCCACGACGCGGCCCAAGCATTGCTGCGTCGGCACTATCGCGATGGCTTTACGGTGGAAAACCTCTAGCCACGCTTCCCTCCGACACCGCAACCGCGATGCCGCACCGACTTTGATCCTTCCATTCACCACCATTCTTTCACCACCGTTCTTTGGAGCCCTCTCATGAGCCTTATCCGTTGCCTGCTGGCTGGAGCTGTTCTTGCCCTCACCATGTCAATCTCAACCAATGCACACGCCGCCGACCCCGGCCTCTACGAGATGCGGGTCTACTACGCCAACGAAGGCAAACTTGATGCCCTGCATGCCCGCTTCCGTGACCACACGATGAAACTCTTCGAGAAGCACGGCATCACCAACGTGGGCTACTTCGTGCCCACCGGTGACAATCCGGAGCAGAAACTCGTCTACTTCTTGAGTTATCCCGATCGCGAAGCGCGCGACACGTCATGGAAAGCCTTCGTCGCGGATCCCGAGTGGCAGGCCGTCTACAAGGCCTCTACTGCTGATGGCAGACTTGTTGGACGCGTGACAGAAACCTTCCTTGTGCCCACCGACTACTCCCCCGCGCTCGAGCCTACCGGCGATGGCAACGGCGTGTTTCAACTGCGGACCTACACGGCGACTGAGGGCAACCTGGACGCCCTCGATTCCCGTTTCCGCGACCACACGATCGACCTCTTTGCCAAGCACGGCATCGAGAACCTGATCTACTGGCACCACGCCCCGGGCACACCCCATGCCGACCGGATGCTCGTGTATCTCATCGGTCATGCCAGCGAAGAAGCCTCCGCCGAGTCGTTTGCTGCCTTCCGCAAGGATCCCGCCTGGACGAAGGCCCGCACGGAATCGGAAGCTAAGGCAGGTGGTTCGCTGACCGAAAAGGAGAACGGCGTGGTTGCCGAGTTCCTGAAGCCCACCGACTACTCCCCCTGGAAGTAGCGGCGGGCTTCGAGGTTAGTCACGGATTTCGATTTCAACCGCTCCGGAATCCAGCTCTGCAGCCGGTGTGGCGTTGCCTCCGCCGGCTTGCTCGGCTTGGTACTGCTTGAGCGTTTGCTCAACCGATGCGTTCCCCTCGCTCAGCGCGACCGCTTTCTCCTGCCAGGTAATTGCTTGGTCAAGGTCACCCAGCTCGTAGTGCACGCGGGCAAGCGTGTCGAGAATGCTGGCATCGGCATGCTCGGTGAGTTCGGCGGCGCGAGTGGCACCCTTGAGGGCCTGCTCAAGGTCAGCGTCCGTTGACGTGTCGCTTGTCGCCGTATTCCACGCCACCATGTTGAGCAGCATGGGATTCTCCCACGCCATCTCCACGACCGTGGAGCGGAGTTCCCTTGCTTCGTCCAAGCGGCCCGCGCCCACGAGAAGGTCCAACCGCGTGGTCATCATTCGCAGAGTGTTGACGGGGATGCCGATCTCTTTCAGGTCGTTTTGCATCGTGTCGAAAAGCGCGATCGCTTCGTCCCACTTTTGCTCGCGCTGCAGGGTCATCAGGGTTCGCGACATCTCGTTGAGACGTTGCTTGGCGGCCATTTCGGCGACAGCCGCCTCCCGGTCGTAGCGGTCGTTCACAATCGCCTCGAGCGGTGCGTCAATCTCCATCGGATGGCCGATCCACTCGACGACGCCGTCTTTCCCAACGATGAACGCACAGGGGATACCGTTCTGACCCGCTGCTCGCATGTAGGCGTTGTTCGTGGCATCAGCCTCGTCGATCGCCAGTCGGTATGTGATCACGTCAGCCCAGGTCGCACCCTCGCGCTGCTCTTGAGCAAGAAACTCATCCACGACGTCGCGTTCTTCGCGGGTTACTCCGATGAAACGCACGGCCTCGCCATAGTGCTCCTGCAGTTCACTGATGTGCGGCATGCTCGTACGGCAGGGGCCACACCAGGTTGCCCAAAACTCAACGACGGTCACACTGCCCGCGTCGAAACCTTCCACCTCATCTCCAGTGACCCACGTGGCGATCGCCAGCGGCGGGGCCGCGTCGCCAATTCCCAACGGCGTGACGGTGACCGATTCTGGGGAATCGGGCGCGATCGGCTTGGCTGGTACCAAGGGCGTTGCCGGAATGGCTGGAGTTGCCGGGATCGCCTCTGCTGCCACCTCGGCTCGTGAGCGTGGCGCACTCGGTGGCCTTGGCCTGGACTGCATGGCGACGGCTGGTTCTACGGGAGGTGGGCCCTGGACGGCAGGGGTCGGTGACGACGACGCGGCTCCACCTCCATCGCACCCGGCGAGGAGCAGCATGGCCATGCCGCAAAGAACCATTCCACAACGAGACCTGACGTACCGCAGGCTGACCATGACCCTTCCCCCGTTTTTTGGAAACCATCGAACGCTC
>JBMTLP010000228.1:0-5730 GCA_049433245.1 Pirellulales bacterium | reverse complement strand
AAAAAACATTCATTGACATGTCGGAACATTCCGATATATTTACATATCGCCCTGACACTCCACGAGCCGGCCTCCCATGTCCCCCTCAGCCACATCCCGCCCCGCCTCGCCTGCCACGTGCGCCGTCGCCGGGGAACTCCTGTCGCTCGAGAAACTTGGCCAAGCCGCAGAGTGTCTCCGCACGCTCGCCCACCCGCACCGCCTGCGGATCGTGCAGATGCTGCTGAAGGGTCGGTACATGGTGGGAGAATTGGCTGCGGCGTGCGGCATCCCCAGCCACATGGCCTCCGAGCACCTGCGTCTGATGCAACGCTGCGGCTTCCTCAGCGCGAGCAGGGAAGGCCGCAGCACGTACTACGCCATCGCCGAACCGCACCTCGCCAACATCATGGGCTGCATCGAGCAACGATTTGGCGACGCCAGCGACAACTCTTAGCTACCGCACACCGCGTCCTTTGTTTCCCAACCTTCACCAACACCCACCCACCTTCGAAACCCACGGAGACGTCCCATGGTCGCCACCATCACCGCCCAGCAACTTCTCGACATGAAGAAGAAGGGCGATCACCTTGATCTGATCGACGTTCGCACCCCCGCTGAGTATCGCGAGGTGCACGTCAACTTCGCCCGTAGCCTTCCGCTCGACCAACTCGACCCCAAGTCGATGCTCGCTGAGCGGTCGACCAACGGCAGCGGATCTCCGCTCTACGTGATCTGCCGCTCCGGCAGCCGGAGCCGGCAGGCGTGTGAAAAGCTGATCGCGGCTGGTCTCACCGACGTCGTCAGTGTGGACGGTGGCACCCAGGCCTGTGAGGCCGCGGGCGTGCCCGTTGTTCGCGGTAAAAAGACAATGTCGCTTGAGCGGCAGGTGCGCATCGTGATCGGCGCGATGGTCCTCACAGGGGTCGCCTTGGCCGTGGTCGGTAATGACTCGCTCAAGCCGATCGGCTTGGGGATTTCCGCGTTCATGGGTGCAGGCCTGGTGTTTGCCGGCATCACCGACACCTGTGCCCTGGCGATGCTGATCGCCAAGCTCCCCTGGAACCAGGCCGGTGGATCGGGCACCGTAGTCACCTGCGCACGAAGCGTGCTGACGGTCGTCGCCATCGCAGCGGCTTCCACAGCCATCGCCGGCCACACGAAAGACACGCTCGACACCGTGCAGAAACGGGTCGACTCGGGCGAAGCGGTGATGCTCGATGTGCGTGAGAACGACGAGTGGAATGCGGGCCACCTCACATCGGCCCAGCTGATTCCTCTCTCCGTGCTCGAAGAAGGCCTCTCACCGGAGCAGCTCGCAAAGTTGCTCCCTGCCGACAAGATCATCTACTGCCACTGTGCCAAGGGGGGGCGTTGCCTGTTGGCTGAACGCATCCTGCGGCCGCTCGGCTATGACGTTCGTCCGCTCAAGAGCGGCTACGACGACCTCAAGAGCTTCGGCTTCCCAACAGAAACAAAAGCAGCGAAGTAGCCCTCGCCCTCCGTTCCGTCCCACCATTCCGCAGCGAGCACCTCTCCGATGAACATCAAGCAATACTATCTCGCCTGTCTTTCCCATGCGTCGTACATGATCTCTGACGACGAGTCGAAGACGGCTGCGATCATCGACCCTCAGCGTGATATCGACGAGTATCTCCGTGATGCCGAACTGGGGGGGTACACGATCAAGCACGTGTTCCTGACGCACTTCCACGCTGACTTCGTGGCGGGTCACATCGAACTCCGCGAAAAGACTGGGGCCACGATTCACCTGGGCAAACGGGCAGGGCCAGAGTTTCCGGCTGAGGCCATGAGCGATGGCGACTCCGTTGAGTTTGGAAAGACGCGGCTCACGGTTTTGGAAACCCCTGGCCACACTCCCGAGGGAATCTCGATCCTCGTCTACAACCTCGACAAGAGCAGCACTGCCCCGGAGGCCGTGCTGACCGGCGACACGCTCTTCATCGGCGATGTCGGCCGCCCCGATCTCCTGGCGAGCATCGGCGTAACGGCGGATCAATTGGCCGACATGCTCTACGAGAGCATCACAGAGAAGCTGGTGAAACTCCCCGACGCCACCCTCGTTTACCCGGCTCACGGTGCAGGAAGCCTGTGCGGCAAGGCCCTCTCCAACGAAACGGTCTCCACGATCGGAGAGCAGAAGAAGTTCAACTACGCCCTGCAGCCGATGAGCCGCGAGGAGTTCCAAAAGATCGTCACCGCCGAGCAGCCAGAGGCGCCTGATTATTTTGTCCACGATGCGATCCTCAATCGAAAAGAACGTCTCTCCCTGGAAGAGGCGATGAAGAAGTCGCTGGTGGCGCTGTCGCTGGAACGCGTGCTCGAACTCAAACAGGAAGGCGCTCAACTGCTCGATGTCCGCGACGGCATCGACTACGAAGGGGGGCACCTCGCGGGCACGCTCAACATCGCGCTCTCTGGAAAATACGCCACGTGGGTTGGGACCATGCTCTCGCACGACCGGCCCATCGTGGTGATCGCTGAAGACGCCGGTGCTGAGGAAGAGGCGGTCATGAGGCTCGGTCGCATCGGTTTCGACAATGTCGTGGGCTACCTCGCGGACGGAATGAACGCGGTCGCCCACCGTGAAGAACTCCTGCGATCAACCGAACGCGTCACCGTGGCGGCCTTGGCGGAGTTGCTCAACGGCAAACGCCCAGGGGAAGCCGTGCCGAAAGTGATCGACATTCGCAGCGAAGCCGAACACGCTCGAGGCCACATCGCGGGCAGTGTGAACATTCCCCTGCCTCACCTCGAGGACCGGCTCGCGGACGTGCCAGCAGGGCCCGTCGTCGTGCACTGCGAGGGTGGCTACCGTTCGGCCATCGCAGCGAGCGTGCTCTCACGGGCCGGGCGGGATGGCGTGATGGACATGGTGGGCGGCTTTAAGGCTTGGGCCAGTTCCAAACTTCCTGTGGAGTCGCCGGCTGCAAGCACCGTCTGACGCCAGCAACCTCATCACCAGAGCTTGGTTCGGCAGGCGTCTCCCACCCAAGCCTTCGCCAGCCCTCGCTTCACCTTCCGCTTTCGCCACATCAACGCAGCAGCTGCCTCACTCGCGGTTTTGCCTTGGGCTGTGCTGAAGCGACTGACCCTGCCGCCGGAGGAATCATGACCGGACCGAATGACGCGGTGGCCTTCGTCGGCTTGCTGCCAGGTTGGGAAAGCGTGGCAGCGGGCGTTGTCGTGGGGCTCTCGATGGGGCTTACCGGGGGGGGCGGTGCGATCTTTGCGGTACCGATGCTCGTCTACTGGATCGGCGTGAGTCCGCGTGCCGCCGTGGGGGTGTCACTGCTGACCGTGGCTGTGACCGCGGTCGTGGGAGTCGTGGAGCGACTGCGTTACGGGCATGTCGAGGTCCGTACGGGTCTGCTGCTTGCGGTCGCCGGGATGCTCACAGCCCCGCTGGGCACTTGGCTTGGTGCATTGGTTCCAGGCACCGTGCTCCTCGTGGCCTTTGCGGTGCTGATGCTCGGGATCGCCCACCTGATGTGGCACAAGGCCGGCGTGCCGTCGGTGCGGCAGATGCCCAGCGACTTGCACCCCGGTTGTTCGGATGCCGCTCGCGGTCCGGCCTGCTCGCGAGACCCAGAAGGAAAGTTGCGACTCACCAGCCGATGCGCCCGTGTGCTGGCGATCGTGGGGCTCGCCGTCGGCTTACTTTCGGGACTGTTTGGTGTGGGCGGCGGCTTCCTGATCGTTCCGTCGCTCGTGACCTTTGCACTGATGGATCTCTCCATGGCAGTGGGCACGTCGCTGTTGGTGATGACGCTGGTGGGCAGCAGTGGCGTGGCCAGCGCGGTTGTCAGCGGTGGCGAGATTCCTCTCGATGTGACCCTCGGGTTTCTCACCGGCAGCATCCCGGGCCTGTTCGCCGGATCGTTCATCGGTCGGCAGTTGCCTGGACCGCTCGTGGCCCGCATCTTCTCCGCGACGATTGTGTGCGTGGCCGCCTTCGTGATTTTCAAGACGGTGGCGGGCTGGTAGGGTGCGGAGCGTCTGTGGGGGACGTCGCACCGGAAAGGTCGCGTCGCACCTGCTATTGCACACGCAGTCGCTGTTTTAAGCGCCGTCGCTGGGAGCCCGTCGCCATGAAGTTCGTTGCTGCTTTCGCTGTTTTGGTTGCCTCGCTGCCGCTGGCGGTCGTCGCTGAGCAACCGCAGCCCCCCAACCTGCTCTTTATCTTTCTTGATGACTTCGGCTGGCGCGACGCCGGCTTCATGGGATCCGACTTCTACGAAACACCTCACCTCGACTCGCTCGCCGCCGCGGGGATGGTTTTCACCGACGCCTACTCCTGTGCTGCCAACTGTGCACCTGCGCGGGCGTCCCTTCTTTCTGGCCAATACACACCCCGGCATGAGATCTACAACGTTGGCACCGGCTCACGCGGCAAGGCGGCCTACCGTCGCCTTGAACACATTCCTGGCACCGACACCCTCAGGCCCGACATCGTGACCTGGGCGCAGTGCCTGCAGCAGGCTGGCTATCGCACAGCCACCATGGGGAAGTGGCATCTCAGCGACGACCCCCTGCCCTACGGCTTTGACATCAACATCGGCGGCACCCACTCCGGAGGTCCGCCACAGGGCTACCTGCCTCCCCATGGCAAAGCCCCTGGTCTCGCTGACGTACCCGAGGATGAGTACCTCACCGACACGCTCAGCCACCGTGCGGCGGCGTTTGTCAGGGAAAGCGACGGGCAGCCTTGGGCGCTCTATCTCACGCACTTCGCGGTCCACACCCCACTCAACCCCAAGCCATCCCTCGTGGCGAAATACGAAGCCAAGACACCGGGCCAACTCCACAATCACGTGGCGATGGCGACCATGATCCAAGCGGTCGACGACGGCGTGGGGGAAATCCTCTTTGCGCTGGAAGCGTCTGGGCAACGAGACAACACCGTCATCGTGTTCTTCTCGGACAACGGCGGCTACGGACCTGCGACCGACATGGATCCCCTCAAGGGCTACAAAGGCACCTACTACGAAGGGGGTATTCGCGAACCGATGTTTGTGGTGTGGCCTGGCGTGGTGGAGCCGGGCAGCCGCTCTTCAACGCCCGTGATCGGCGTCGATCTCTTTCCCACGTTTTGTGAGATCGCAGGGGCCACGCTCCCCGAGCAACCGCTCGACGGGGTCAGCCTCGTCCCGCTGCTCTCTGGTGATCCCGCCGCTGCCGCCACACTCGCGAACCGTCCGCTGTTCTGGCACTTCCCGGCGTATCTGGAGAGTTATGGAGGCCGCACTTCCGGAGAGCAGCGTGACCCGCTCTTTCGGTCTCGCCCCTGCTCTGTCATCCGCCGGGGAGATTGGAAGCTCCACGAGTACTTCGAAGACGGCGGGCTCGAGCTCTACGACCTTCGTGCGGACATCGGTGAGTCGCGCAACCTCGCCGCCGACCACCCGCAAAAACGTGACGAACTTCATGCCCAGCTCAAAGCCTGGCGACATGAACTCAAGGCACCCGTGCCCGCCACACCCAACCCAGGCTTCGATGCCGAGGCGGAAGCCCAAGCACTCGCAAACGCGCGAAGCGACCGCTAGCAGCCCGTGGCGAAAGTCATCCGCCACTGGATGCGGCGGGCGAACCTTGAAAAACCCCGGCTTTTTGAGGTTCTCCTTCATTGGGAAAGGCCATGGAGGGCTCTTTCCACAGACAGCTCGCGAATGGTGAGGCGACCGGAGCCGGCGACGCACGCAAACGCGCCACGCTACAGCCGACCTCGCA
>JBMTLP010000227.1:0-5746 GCA_049433245.1 Pirellulales bacterium | reverse complement strand
TGAAGGAACTCGGAAAATCGCCCTCCACACTCCCACCGGGGAGCCGCTGATCGCGATCACATCGAGTGGCCGAGAGGGGACGCTCGCCCTTCGGCAGCTTGGAAGCGAGCAGACGCTGCAGGTGCACTCTGGTAGTACGCCTGGTGAAGGGCCGGGTATCGTCATCCTCGCCCCGGAGCGGGCCAATGGTGGCGGCGGTGTGCTCCCGCGGCTCCTGCTCGGACTGCGGAGAGAGGGGGAGCCTTTCCTGCAACTCAACGGTGCCGATGGCCGGCCAGTCGCGATGCTGCCGCAGGCCACGACCGAGCAGCCGTCGGAGGCAGCCGACTGACCCGTACGAGGGCTCGCTCCCTCCCAAATCCTGCGGGATCGCCAACTCGGCTTTGACGCGTTTTGCCCGGTTTCGTAGAGTCTTTGGCTCGTGCCGACAGGTTTGGCGGCGCGGTCATCTTTGGAAAGGACAGTTCAGCATGGGCGGAATCAGCAACCGCATGAAGGAGATCAAGCGACGTCGGCATCGCCGGCAGAAGGTCTCGCACTTCCGCTCTAAACTCGCCAAGGCGACGCCGTCGGAGAAGCAGGTGATTGCCGACAAACTCCGCAAGCTCACTGAAGGGTGCGACACCCTGATCGAGGCGATGGCGTTGGAGTCGAAGTAGCTTTCGTGTCTCGCCGGTAGCCTTAGTGCACCGGCGAGAACGTGAAGCCGTCTTGGACGAAGTCGATCAACACGCGACTGCCCTCAGGAAAGCGACCAGAGAGCAGTTCTGACGCAAGAGGGTTCTGCAGCTGCTGCTGGATGACCCTTTTGAGTGGTCGAGCCCCGTACGTCGGGTCGTATCCAAGCCGGGCGATTTCGGCCACTGCGTCTGCGGTGCACTCCACGCTGATGCCAGCCCGCAGGGCTTGCTTCTTCAGGTTGTTGACCTGAATCGACACGAGCGTTTCCAGGTGCCGCTCGTCGAGCGGATGGAAGATGATCGTTTCGGCGATGCGGTTGAGAAACTCCGGGAGGAACCGCGACTGCAGCGATTCCTTGACCGCGTTTCGGACTTCCGCTTCGCTGCCACCCTCGCGGGTGATCTCCTGAATCGCCTGGCTGCCGACATTGCTCGTCATCACCACGATCGTGTTGGTGAAGTCGACCGTGTGGCCGAGGCTGTCGGTAAGCCTGCCGTCATCAAGCACCTGCAACAGCACGTTGAACACGTCTCGATGGGCCTTCTCGATCTCGTCGAGCAGCACCACGCTGTAGGGACGGCGGCGAACCGCTTCGGTCAGCCGGCCCCCTTCTTCATAGCCAACGTAGCCAGGAGGGGCACCGATCAGGCGGGCGACGGTGTGCCGTTCCATGAACTCGCTCATGTCGAGCCGCACCATCGCGTTCTCATCGTCGAAGAGCACCTCGGCGAGCGCCTTGCAGAGTTCCGTTTTGCCCACGCCCGTGGGACCGAGGAAGATGAAGGAACCAATCGGACGGTTCGGATCTTGCAGGCCTGAGCGACTCCGCCGCACGGCGTTGCTGACCGCTTCAACCGCTTCGTCTTGGCCGACCACGCGTTGGTGCAGGCGCTCCTCAAGCACGAGGAGTTTGGCACGCTCCGCCTCGACGAGTCTGGTCACAGGAATGCCAGTCCAGGCGCTCACCACCTCGGCAATTTCCTCTGGCCCCACCTCCCGTCTAAGCAGTCGCTTCGTCCGCTCTGGCTTGTCGGCCTTGGCGGGCTGCTGATCCTCCTGCTCGTCGGCGCGAGCGGAGAGCGCCTTTCGCTTCTGATCAAGCTCATAGAGCCGCTGGAAGAGATCTTCGCCAACCGGTTGCCCGGAGGCCTGCCGATCTTTGATCTCGACGCTGGCTTTTTCGAAGGCGAGTTCGACTTCATCAATCTGCTTGCGGAGCTCGTCGGCGTTTCCGACTCCGCTCTTTTCAGCCTCCCACTGCTCGCGGAGGCTGGCCAGCTTTCGCCGCAGATCTTCCGACTCTTTTTCGATCTCGGCCAGCCGGTCCTTCGCGTGTTCCTCGGTCTCTTCGGCGAGTTGCCGGGCAGCGAGTTCCAGTTGCACGAGTCGGCGCTGCACCTCATCGATCTCGGCCGGAACGCTCTGCAGTTCCATGGCGATGCGGCTCGTCGCCTCGTCCATCAGGTCGATGGCTTTATCGGGAAGAAACCGGTCGGCGATGTAGCGGTGCGAGAGTTCGGCGGCAGCCACGAGGGCGGAGTCTTTGATCTTCACGCCCTTGTGGTGCGCCTCGTAGCGTGGCTTCAGGCCTCGCAGGATCGCGATGGTGTCTTCGACACTCGGCTCACCTACCATCACTGGCTGGAACCGTCGCTCAAGAGCCGCATCTTTCTCAATGTGCTTGCGGTACTCGTCGAGGGTCGTCGCACCGATGCACCGCAGTTCACCGCGAGCAAGCGCGGGCTTGAGAAGGTTTGCTGCGTCGGAACCGCCCTCAGCGGCTCCGGCGCCGATCATGGTGTGGAGTTCGTCGATGAAGAGGATGACGCCTCCCGCAGCAGCCTCGACCTCACGAAGGATGGCCTTGAGTCGGTCCTCAAACTCGCCGCGATACTTCGTGCCTGCGATCAGAGCGCCCAGGTCGAGCGCGATGACCCGCTTGTTGCGGAGCGTTTCAGGCACGTCGGACTGCACGATGCGGAGGGCAAGCCCCTCCGCGATTGCGGTCTTCCCCACACCCGGCTCACCGATGAGCACCGGGTTGTTCTTGGTGCGGCGCGAGAGCACCTGGATCACGCGACGGATCTCCGCGTCGCGGCCGATCACCGGATCGAGCTTGCCTTGGTTTGCTCGCTGCACAAGGTCGATACCGTACTTTTCCAGGGCCTGAAACTTCTCCTCAGGGCTCTGGTCGGTGACCCGCGAACTTCCGCGCACCGCCTGCAGCCCCGCGAGCAGTTGCTTCTCCTCAACCCCTCCCAGCTTCATCACGTTCTTGGCTTTGGAGGGGGTTTTCACGAGCGCGAGGAGAAGGTGATCTGTCGAGACAAACTCATCCTTCATCACGCCCGCTTCACTGGCAGCCTGCTCGAAGACCTTGAGCAACTCTTGGTCGGGTTGCGGTTGAGCTCCGCCGGAGACCTTGGGGAGGTGTGAGAGCTCTGCCTCAACGACGCGCTCGAGGTGCCCCCGATCTACGCCGATCTTTTCCAGCAACGCTCGGACAATGCCCTCGTGCTCAGCAAGCAACGCCTGTAGCAGGTGCACGGGCGTGGCCTGTGGGTTGCCACGGTCTGCAGCGAGATCGACGGCTCGTTGAACCGCTTCTTGGGCCTTGATCGTGAACTTGTCGAAGCGAAAAGCCATCGTTCACCTCCACGTTGCGAAAAAAGTTATCTGCAAAAAAAAGCCGCCGTGACCGGAGACCAGCTCCAGGCCACGGCGGCTTGTGCTGATCTCTCGAGCCTACTCGTCTGACTTCACCTCAAACTCAGCATCAATCGCGTCGTCTGCAGGCTTCTGGCCATCGCCGCTCGGAGGAGCCGCGTCGCTGCCGCGCTGAGCGGCAGCTTCGTAGAGCACCTAGGAGAGGGCGTGCGTAGCCTGCTCAAGCTGATCGTGCGCTGAGATGATGGCGTCGGCATCGGTTCCCTTCGCCAGTTCTCGGCACTTCGTGATCGCCGATTCGAGCGGTGCCTTGTCGGAAGCTGAGAGCTTGTCGTCGTTCTCCTTGATCAGCTTCTCGGTCTGGAAGCAGAGGCTCTCGGCCTTGTTCTTGGCTTCTGCCAGCTTCTGCTTCTGCTTGTCTTCCTCGGCATGCTCATCGGCATCCTTCCGCATCCGCTCGATTTCGTCTTCCGTAAGGCCGCTCGACTGTTCGATGCGAACCGTCTGCTCCTTGTTGCTGCTGAGGTCCTTCGCGCTCACGTTGAGGATGCCGTTGGCATCGATATCGAACTTGACTTCGATCTGCGGGGTACCTCGTGGAGCCGGCGGAATCCCTTCCAGGTTGAACTGACCGAGCAACCGGTTGTCGCGAGCCATCGGACGCTCGCCCTGGTAGACACTGACCGTCACGGCCGTCTGGTTGTCGGCTGCCGTGCTGAAGGTGTTTTTCTTGTCGGTCGGGATGGTGGTGTTTCTCTCCACCAGCTTGGTGAAGATGCCACCCTCAGTCTCGATTCCCAACGAAAGCGGCGTGACGTCGAGCAGAAGCACGTCCTGCACGTCGCCACCGAGCACACCACCTTGGATCGCAGCACCGAGCGCCACGACTTCGTCGGGGTTGACGCCCTTGTGGGGGTCCTTGCCGAAGATCTTCTTGACGAGCTCTTGGACCTTCGGAATCCGCGTGGATCCACCGACGAGTACCACCTCATCGATAGCAGACGGCGAGAGTTTGGCGTCTTCCAGCGCCTTGAGCACCGGGCCGCGGCACCGCTCGATCAGGTCGTCGGTGAGCTGCTCGAACTGGGCTCGCGTGATGGTCTGCTGAAGATGCTTCGGCCCCGACGCATCGGCCGTGATGAACGGCAGGTTGATGTCGGTGCTCTGAGCACTGGAGAGCTCCTTCTTGGCCTTCTCGCAGGCTTCCTGCAGTCGCTGCAGAGCCATCGTGTCTTTTCGTAGGTCGATCCCCTGCTCTTTTTGGAAGCCGTCGGCGACATGGTTGATCAGCTTCTGGTCGAAGTCATCGCCGCCGAGGTGAGTGTCGCCGTTGGTGCTGATAACCTGGAACACACCGTCCTTCGAGACGTCGAGCACCGACACGTCAAACGTGCCGCCACCGAGGTCGAACACGACGATCTTTTCGTCCTTCTTCTTGTCGAGGCCGTAAGCCAGTGCGGCGGCCGTTGGCTCGTTGACGATCCGCGAGACTTCCAGACCAGCGATCTGGCCGGCGTCTTTGGTGGCCTGCCGCTGGGCATCGTTGAAGTAGGCAGGGACGGTAATCACCGCCTTGTTGACTTTGTGGCCGAGGTAGCTCTCGGCTGCTTCCTTCAATGCACGCAGCACCTTGGCCGAGATTTCCGGGGGGGTGAACTGCTGGTCGCCCGCCTGCACCTTGACGTAGTCCGCCGGACCGCCGACGACCTCGTAGGGAACGATTTTCTCTTCCGACGCCACTTCGTTGTGGCGACGCCCCATGAACCGCTTGATCGACGAGATGGTTCGCTTGGGGTTGGTGACGGCCTGGCGACGGGCTTGTACGCCAACGAGCGTTTCGCCCTTGTCGTTGAAAGCCACGACGCTGGGGGTCAGCCGGTCACCGTCCTTGTTGGCGATGACCTTCGGCTCATTGCCTTCCATGACGGCCACCACGGAGTTGGTGGTTCCCAGATCGATGCCGATGATCTTTTCGCCTTTGGGGTTGGCCATGTGATGCTCCCTCGTCGGATGGTGTGTGCTTGCGGTTGGCTTCTGAACCAGGCCGCGGGCGATTGGCGTCGCGTGGCCAGCTCAGAACGATGGCGGAAGCAACTGCAAAGCCCGTGCCACGACGCTATTTTCTCGCGATGCGCCGACAAAATCTTTCTTTGCGGATGGAGAACAGCCGTATTTACGGGCCTCCTCGGGTGGTTACAGTTGAGGGGCCTCGTGTTGCCCGGTGACGGGCCCCCGCAGCGAGACTGCCATTTTGGCCGTCCCGGGACAACGCGCGTGGGCATGGGAGCGCGAGACTGATGGCGAAAACACCTCGCAAAAAAACGTCCAAACCCAAGGCGGGACAGTTAGAGAACAACGGGCCACTGGGGGCGCTCCGCCAGGAAATCGACCAACTCGA
>JBMTLP010000226.1:0-5747 GCA_049433245.1 Pirellulales bacterium | reverse complement strand
ACCAGGGTCTGATTTTCGGCTACGCGTGCAACGACTCGCCGGAGCTGATGCCACTGCCGATCGCGCTGTCACATCGCATCCTCAATCGCCTCACGGAAGCCCGCCAGAACGGTGAAGTCGATTGGCTGCGTCCCGACTCGAAGAGCCAAGTCACCGTCGAGTTCGAAGACAACAAGCCGGTTCGGGTCGACACGGTGGTGGTCTCCACGCAGCATGCACCGTCCGTGAGCAACGACGAGATTCGCAGTTTCATCATCGAGAAGGTGATCAAGCCCGTCTTGCCAACCGACATCGACACCTCGTCGATCACCTACCACATCAACCCAACCGGTCGATTCGTGGTGGGCGGCCCGCACGGCGACGCCGGCCTGACCGGTCGGAAGATCATCGTCGACACCTACGGCGGATGGGGTCGCCACGGCGGCGGCGCGTTCTCCGGCAAGGATCCGACGAAGGTCGACCGCAGTGCCGCCTACATGGCTCGCTATATCGCGAAGAACATCGTGGCCGCCGGCTTGGCGGATCGCTGCGAAGTGCAGTTGGCCTACGCGATCGGCGTGAGCGAGCCAGTGAGCGTGCATGTGGAAACAGATGGCACCGGCAAGATTGCCGACGAACAACTGTGCCGTTTGATCCGTGAGGTCTTCCCACTGTCTCCTCGTGGCATCATCGACCACCTCGATCTCCGTCGTCCGATCTACCGCCGCACCGCCTTTGGTGGGCACTTCGGTCGCGACGAGTTCCCGTGGGAGAAGACTGACAAGGTTGAGGCACTCACGGCTGCCGCCGCTTCCAACTAGACCTTCGTTCGTTCGTCTCGTTCGGTCCCCGCTTTACCAGGAAACGCATCGCGGCGATGCCAGCAGATGTCGCTGTTTCACCCGAACTACACTCGGCGATGAGCCGCCGGTGGCAACACCGCGGCTCTGCCGACTTGTTGTCGGCCGACATGCGGCTGATAGCGGGCACCGTGCTGATGACCGCCATGCCTGTGGCAGGTCTCGTCGTGGCAAGCCGGCGTGCCACGGGTGGAGTGACCGCGGCGCTCTCGGCGAGCGGAATGACGGCAACGGTGATGTCGCTGTTGGCATGCGTGCTTGCCTGCGATTGGTTGCTGCGAGCGAAAAGGCGGCAGTTGAGCAGCCTGCTAGCCCATCTCTTGCCTCGCCTGGGCCTCTGGGCCTGTTTGTGGGGGGTGAGTGGCGGCGAAATCAGCCGTGGTGTCGCCTTGATCTCACTGGGAGGCGCCGCTGCGGGGCTGGTACCGTGGACCCGATGGCACCGCGACTCCCTTCTGCGGCTTCGTCGAACCGTGCACCGCATCGGACCTGATGACATCGCATCAGCGACCCAGCCCCCCTCGTCTGAGACGAAGGGGCCGGCCTCCCTCGCCGTGACGCCCCCTCTTGAGGTGTTCACCGAGGGGGACGGATTTCTGCAGCAGCAGACTCGCCGCCGCACCACCGCCGGGGGCGAGTGCATCAAGGGCACCGTGCTCGTTTCTTTTCGTGTGGGCGAGCGAGTTGCCGTCGCCCATGTGGGCTTCTGTCCCCCGTTCCAAGAAACGCCCACGGTCCAACTCTCCACTGCTTACGATGAGATGGACGCGTCGGTCGCACCTGGTGAGATTCTTCCCTGGGGCCTGCGGGTCGAGTGCAAGCTGGAAGAGGCCGCCGAGGAGCCGTTCGATATCCCGATCGACTTTGTGGCCACTGCGGCGGCAACGCCACCATCACTCGCACCGGCTTTCCTGCCAGACCCTTCCACCACCTAAAAGGCAATCCATGGCACGCTGGCCCGAGCACCTCTGGACGACGGTTTTTACCTACACCGTGATCTTCGTGGGGTTCCCCGTGCTGGCCTTTCTGCTGTGGTGGTGGGTCCGCCAGGGAAGTTAGCCCGACTCCTGCTCCTGGTTGAAAGTTGGCTCCATGACTCTTTCCACGGATCTTCCCGACACTCTCCGCCAGACGCTTGCCGACCGTGGTCAGCGCCCGCTGCTAGACCACCTGGCGCGACTTCCTGTCGAGGCTCAGCGTCGGCTCTCACAGCAACTTCTGCAGATCAACTGGGATCAAGTCCGCGAAATGCAGCACCTAGCCTCTGCTGATGCGCCTGAAGCGGCGCTCGCGGTGGATGCAGGATGGCTTCACGCAGCCCGCACACCAAGCGGCCCTCGCCTCCGTTCGGGAGGCCCAAGTCCGGCCGGCCCCATGAACCCGCTCGATGCCACCAAACGCGGCGAGGCCCTGCTCGCCCAGGGAGGGGCGGGGGCGATTCTCGTAGCAGGTGGCCAGGCTTCAAGGCTGCGGTGCGATGGCCCCAAAGGAATCTACCCTGTTGGTCCGGTGTCTCGCGCAAGCCTCTTCGAACTGCTTCTGGGGCGTCTGCGGGCGATCTCTGCGCGGGCAGGGCAACCGATCCCCTTGGCCATCATGACCAGTTCTGCGACCGATCAACGCACGCGCGAGTATCTTTCCGAACACCAGTTCTTCGGCCTCCCTGAAGAACATGTGCTCGTGTTTCAGCAAGCCGACCTCCCAGCGCTCTCCATCACTGCGCTGGAACTGATGCTCGACGCCGCAGACCATGTGGCGGTTGCCCCCGACGGACACGGAGGCCTGCTGTCGGCGCTCGCGGCAGCTGGAGGGCTTGCTTGGTTCGCGGAACGAGGCGTGCAGCATGTCGCGTCGTTCCAAGTCGATAATCCGCTGGCGATGCCTCTCGATGCAGAATTCCTTGGCTACCACCTATTGGCGAACGCCGAGTTTTCCACCCAGGTTGTGGAGAAGCAACATCCTCGTGAACGGGTCGGTGTGGTTGCCGAACACAACGGCCAGCACCGTGTGATTGAGTACAGCGATCTGTCGGACCAACTCGCCGACGCCCGCGATCCCGACGGCAAACTTCATCTCCGGTCGGGCAGCATCGCGGTGCACGCCTTTGCCTTGTCATTCCTGCAGCGAGCAGCAGAGAAGCCAGACAGTTTACCTCTCCACCTCGCCCGCAAGGCCATGCCCTGCCTCGACGCCGCTGGCCAACTCCACCTCCCGACAACACCAAACGCCTTCAAGTTCGAGAGGTTTATTTTCGACCTGATGCCACAGGCTGATGGCGTACTCACCGTGGAGATCGACCCTGCCGAGGGGTTTGCCCCGTTGAAGAATCCGCCAGGCTCAGAAGCCGATGCGCCCGAGCATGTGCACGCCGCGATAAATGCCCTCGCGCGACGTCGCTGCGCGGCAGCGGGCATCATGGGCGACGAGGGGATCCCCGTGGAACTAAGCCCCAACACTCTCGCCAACGACGACCTTCAAAACGCCGTCCCCTCGAGGCACATCACGGCCTCCCGCGTGATCTAACAACCTGCAGGCGTCACAGGAGCTTGGCTCGCCGCAGCAGCATCACGAGCGATACGGTGATCGCGGTCGAGATGATCCAGAAAAACTTGTAGCCGTGCACCCAGCCGAGTTCCGGGATGCCCTCAAAGTTCATCCCGTACACACCGCACAGAAACGTCAGCGGCAGAAAGACCGTGCTCACCACGACCAAGCGATTCATCACCACGTTGGTGCGAAGCGTGGTCATCGTCAGCGAGAGGTTCATCGAACTCTCTAGGATGCCGAGATTGCTCGTGATATCCGAGAGCAGTCGCTCGAGCGTGGCGATCATTCCGCCAAAAAAGGTCTGCGTCGCGTCGCTGATGAACGAGGACTTGCGAGCCACGAGTTCTTCGAGCACACGACGTGCCGGCATCACCTGCTTCCGCAGGGCGAGCAGCTGGTTGCTGGCATCCGCGAGTGCGAGCAGCGTGGCTTCGTCTGATTGCTTGAGGAGTTTCTGCCTCGTCTCCTCAACATCCGTTTCCAGCCTGTTCTGCAATCGCAAGTACTGATCAACCTGCTCATCGAAGATCTCATAGAGCAAAAAGCTGGGCGTGGTTGCGTGCAGCCGAAAGTCTCTGAGGTAGGCACGCCGTACCTCCCGCAACACGTCCGACGGTCCTCGCCGCACCGTGACGAGAAATCCCTCTCCAACGATCACTTGCAGGCACTGCCGAACAAAGCCGTCAGCACCGTCGACGAGGCCCACCAGGCTGACCTGAAGACCGCTCTCGTTTTTTCGCAGTTCGGAGACCCGGGCCGCGCAGCATCCTTCACTCGTCAACAAGACGGGGTCGAAATCGGAGAGCGCGTCGTGGGGCAACAACTCCTGCAGCACATCAGGAGCGACTTCACCGGAATCCAAGTCGATCCAGACAAACTTCTCCTCCGCGATCGCGCAAGGGATGTCATGGACCGCGAGTTGACCGTACGTCTTGGCACAAAAATCCAGAAACTCAGCCTGCACACCCGGAATCGAGGCCGGCAATCGGCCGGCCGCCAGGGGCGGACGCTGCTCTCGCTCACGCGGCAAGGAACTGTCAAAGGGTGTCTCAGGTCCCAACAAGAAACCTCCCGGAAAACCAGGTGGGTCTGTACCATGCACCACGCGCAACCCCAAGGGCACTTGGGATTCCGTGACCTGCTGCCCCAAGGAAGGGAGAAACGCAAGATGCTGCATGCGATCGTGATGGCCGGTGGTTCCGGCACCCGTTTTTGGCCGGCAAGCCGGGCCCACCTCCCAAAGCAGCTGCTGCCGCTCGCAGGCAAACAGAGCCTGCTGGAAGACACGGTCGCACGCATGGAAGGGCTCGTCCCGGCCGAGCGGACGCTCGTGGTGACCTCGGCGAGGCTCGAAGACGTCGTGCGGCATCAACTCCCCAACGTGCCACCATCCGGAATCGTGGGGGAGCCCTGCAAGCGCGACACGGCTCCCTGTGTGGCCCTCGCCGCGTTGCTCGTGAGCCGTCATGACCCCGATGCCACGATGGCAGTGATGCCCTCCGATCATGTGATTCGCCCCGAACAGGCATTTCGCGACGCCATCGCACAGGCGGCCGCAATTGTCGACGAGAACCCGCAACGCCTGGTGACCTTTGGAATCCCTCCCACGTATCCTGCCGAGAGTTTCGGATACATCGAGCGTGGTGACGCGGTTGCGGATGCCTCCGGTGCCGCGCGGAGCTATGCGGTGCGTCGGTTTCGCGAAAAGCCCCCTGCCAGCGTGGCGCAGGAATACCTCGACGCCGGCACGTTTCTCTGGAACGCGGGCATCTTCGTGTGGAAAGCCGCCACGATCCTGCAGGCAATGCGCGAGCGACAGCCTGCCTGCATGACGCATCTGGATGCCATCGTCCGCAGTTGGGACACGCCCGATCGGCAGCGTGTCTTTGCCGAGGAGTTTGCTGCCATCAAAGGCATCTCCATCGACTACGCGGTTCTTGAGCACGCGACCGATGTGGCCGTGATCGAGGCACCATTTACGTGGGATGACCTTGGGGGATGGTCTGCCGTCGCTCGTCAACGAGGGGCCGACGCCGATGGCAACACGATCTCCGGCAAGCACCTCGGCATCACCACGACCAACTCGGTCGTGCAGACCCCTGGAGACCACCTGGTCGTCACGATTGGGCTCGAGAATATCCTGGTAGTACACACGCCCGACGCCACGCTCGTGGCAGACCGATCAAGCGAGGAAGCGGTCCGCCAAGTCGTGTCAGAACTCGAGTCGCGAGGCTGGAATGAATATCTCTAACACCTTGATTTGCGTGTTGCTGGCCGCCGCCTTGGCCGTCAGTTGCTCCCAGGCCGGCCGCAGCCATGCGGAGGAGCCCGTCGCGAGCCCCGCGCAGCCGGACTCGGAGA
>JBMTLP010000225.1:0-5759 GCA_049433245.1 Pirellulales bacterium | reverse complement strand
CAACGCCCCGAGGTGCTTGAGGCGGCTCGGCGGTGGGTCGCCGAGGCGGGCCCGGGCCGCGGCCGTGCACCCAACGGTTTGCCCGTGCTCTTACGGCTCTACAACGTTGAGCTGTGCTGGTCCCCGGACCGTTCCGCGGCGATCGCGACCGAAGAGCGGTTCGACAGCATTCGGGATGCGATAGCCGATTTCACACGGATCGAGGCCGAACTGGCATCGATCGAAGAAGGGATCGAGGGGGCCTGGCCCGCCTACGAAGCAGACCTGCCTCTCGCCTATGGGTTCACGGAAGCCACGGCCGGGCTGCGAGAGGGGCTTCAGCAGCGCTATGGCAAGGTGATGTCGCTGCATGGCCGACTCGCCCGGCTCTCCCGCAGTCTCACCCAACCAGCCCCTCAGCCACCCACGCTGGCCGGGCAGATTGGCGAACGTCTCCGCGAACGGCTGCGGGTGCTGGAACGTGACGAAGTCGCCGACGGCGAACTTGACGTCCTGGCTAGCCACTACGACGCCTGCGGGCAACGAGCGAGCGACTTCATGATTGCCCGCCGCGAGCAGATGCTCTCCTGGACCATCATTATCATCTTGTCGCTGGAAACGCTCCTCTTCGCTGTCGACCTGCTCTCATCGGCGTCGGCAGGAAGTTGACCGCATGCGTCACCTCTCAATCGACATCTTGCGAACCGTCGCCATCTTCATGATGGTGCTGGTGCACTTCGTGGAGAACCTTTCCGCGAACTACGGCCAGCAGGAGGCAGGCGGCCATCCACTCACCCCCTGGTGGCTCCCCACCGGCCTCGCCGCACCGCTCTTCACGCTGCTTTCAGGCATCAGCTACGCCATTTGGGTGAGCCTGCAGGAGCGACAGGGCGCGTCTGACGACGAGGTGAACCGGCGGACCGTTCGCCGCGGCCTGTTCCTGATGATGCTGGGGTTCGCCTTCAACATCTTCGTGTGGCTGCCGGAAGACACCTTCAACTGGGATGTGCTGACCCTGGTCGCCACAGCCATGCTCGCATACACGCTCGTCCTGCGGCTGCCTCAGCCGATCACCCTGGGCATCGCCGTGGCGTGTTGTGTGGTGGCTCCAGTATTGCGGGAAATCGCCGATTATCCGGCGTATTGGGAGAACTACTACTTCGACTACGACGTCACCCTCAGCGACGTTGTCCTCGGCTATCTGGCCGTCGGCTACTTCCCAATCTTCCCCTGGCTCGCCTACCCGCTGCTGGGTTTCATGATCGGTCGCCAGATCTTCACGAGCCACCAGCCCAAGCTGTGGCCCCATCTTCCGGGAGACCGCAAACTCCTCATTGGCGGCAGCCTGCTCATGATCGCCGCTGTTGTCGCCTCGTCGCTGGCGATGCTCCAAGATGGAACGATCGACGTGGGCTTTCGCCCCCCTGGCTGGACGATGTTTCCAGCCTCGACGACGTACATCCTTGGCACCCTCGCCATCGGCCTGTTGCTGCTCGGTGGCTTGCACGGCCTCGTCGACACTCCTGTCACGGGAAGCGAGCGGCAACCCCCGCGGGTCAAGGTGCCCTCTGAGGTTACAGCCTTCTTCAATCGGGTGAGCCGACACTCCCTCTCGATTTACCTCCTCCACCATGTGGTGCACATCTGGCCTTTGTGGATTTACGGGTGGACACGTTCCGGCGATCCGACAGCACATTGGCAGACGCTGATGCCGGCCTGGGCATCGGCCTTGCTCGGTCTGCTGTTCTTCGCCGCGTGCGGGCCGTTGTTCACCTGGATTGACCGCCGAGGCCTGCCCACGGCTGAGTCGGTGATGCGGTGGGTTTGCGACTAACGCTGGCACCACAGCCAGCGGCTCCCGTCGCTACAATCTCAGCACGTCTCGGCAGCGTTGCAGCGCTGCGATCTCGTCAGAGGGGAATCTCATGAGCATCCGCCAGGGTCGATGGGCCCAACGTCTTTCAGTTCTGTGCTTTGTTGCCTCGGCCCTGGCTTGTCCCTTGAGCGAAGCGGCAGAACCCGCCCACGCCTCCGCGAGCAGCGACTGGCCCGGCTGGCGCGGCCCGACCCGCGATGGCGTGGCAGCTGCAGGTGAGACGTTGCCGCTGACGTGGTCTGACGAGAGCCATGTCATCTGGCAGACAGATATTCCCGGGCGAGGGCATGGCTCCCCGTGTGTCAGCGGCGACGCGGTCTACTTGGCGACCTGCGACGAAGGCGATGGCAGCCAGTCGGTGCTTGCGTTCGACCGCGAGACGGGCGGGCAGCGGTGGCAGCGACAGGTGCATGCGGCTGGGGGCATGCGAAAAAATGAGCGTTCCACCGCTGCCTCAGCAACGCTCGCCTGCGACGGCCAAGCGGTCTACATCACCTTTCCCAACAGTGGCCGTTTGGTGGCCACGGCGATCTCCACCGACGGTCGCCAACTGTGGCAGACCACGATTTGCGACTACGAGATTCACCAGGGCTACGGCGCCTCACCGCTGATCTACGGCGACACGGTCATCGTGGCCGCCGACAACAAACTTGGCGGGGCGATCGCCGCCATCAACCGAGAGACCGGCAAGATCGTCTGGCGAGTCGACCGTCCCGCCACCCCCAACTATCCTTCGCCGATCGTGCACCACCTCTTCGGCCGCGATCAACTGATCATGACCGGCTGCGACAAGGTGGTCTCCTACGACCCAACGAACGGCGAGGTGATCTGGGAGATTGCCGGGGCCACCACCGAATGTGTCACCACCACGGTGACCGACGGAGAGCGGGTGTATTCGTCGGGTGGGTACCCGCGGAACCATGTGGCCGCGATCCGAGCCGACGGATCCGGCACGATCGCTTGGGACATCGGGCAGCGGCTGTACGTGCCATCGATGATCTACCACGACGGTCACCTCTACGCCGTTCTCGATGCCGGCATCGCTGTCTGCTGGAACTCCGCCACTGGCGAAGAGCGGTGGAAAGAGCGGCTCGGCGGCACCTTCAGCGCCTCACCGGTGCTCGTCGGTGACACGATCCTGGCCACGAGCGAGTCCGGCCAATCGCATCTGTTTCGGGCCACGCCGGATCGATTCGAGGCCTTGGGGCAAAACCAACTCGGTGACGAGGTGTTCGCCTCGCCTGCCGCTTGTGGAGGCCGGCTCTATTTCCGCGTCGCTGATCATGACGGCGATCTCCGCCAGGAACGTCTGATCTGCCTTGGAGAGTAGCCGCAGCGTGGGCAAAAGCGGCAGCCGCCCCAGAATCCGTGATCCTCGCAACACACCCAATCTTCCCGCTGATCCGCCGTGGTCAGCACAAGGTGGGCAAGCCAGCGAAACCTACAGGCGGCTCGTTCATCTGCTGAGGGTCAGGTGACGATGCTAGCGACAGTGGCTGTCGACCACGGTGGCCGCACGCGGTGACGGTCTCGGGACCTGTCCCCACCTGGCTCAACTCCTACCCCCACCTCGCCATGCCTCGGCTTTGCCCTCACGGCTGGACCTTCACGAGCGTGCTTGTCACGGCCACGTTCCTGGCCGCGTCGCTCGCCCTGGCCCAGGCACCCGCAGCATCCGACGTGCCTCCCGCCGAGGTTCGCGAAGCCTGGGAACGCACCGACTACGGCAGTGGCCCTGATCGGCAGCTGCACCTGCCGCGGCTCGAAGCCAACGATATCTTCACCTACGGTTGGCTCGAAGCTGGTATCGGGGCCAACAACTGGGGCACCCCATTCAACGGCCCCGTGACGATGGCCGACCGCTCCTGGCAGGGGCAACTCAATCAGCTCTATCTCGTGACAGAGCGCGAGCCTGATGGCTCAAATGGCTGGGACGTTGGTGGACGGGCCGACCTGCTGTTTGGCACCGACTACTTCTACACCACAGCCCTTGGATGGGACGCCTCCAACTTTCAGCCAAGCGGGATTGAGAACATCGCGGCCTGGGCCTTCAGCAAGGACTACGGCCTCGCGATGCCGCAGCTCTACGCGGATCTGGCCTACGAGAGCGTCAATCTCCGCTTTGGTCACTTTTACAGCATCCATGGCTTCGAACAGGTGCCAGCGATCGGCAACTTTTTCTACACCCACTGCTACTCGATGCAGTTTTCCCCCTTCACGTTCACAGGGTTTCTTGGGTCGTGGCAAGTCGACGACGAAATCACCCTCTACAGCGGCATCACCACCGGTTGGAACAACTTTTTCGATGGTCAGCCGATGACCGGCGACTTCGCCATTCTCAATCCCGACTATCCCGGAGCGAGCAGCAACGCCAGCTACCTCGGCGGCGTGGCGTTTGAGAGCAGCGATAAAAAGCAGAAACTTGCCGTGACGACGACCAGCGGCAACGAAGTGACCACCATCAGTCGCAACCCTGCCGATGGGTCGTTGGTGGGCAACCGCACGCTCATCAGCACGGTCTACACCAATCGACTGACCGATCGCCTGGTCTGGGTCTTTCAAAACGACAACGGCTGGCAGTTCAACGCCGATGTCTCCCCGGGCAACATCGGCCAGCAACCTGGCACGGCCCAGTGGTACTCCGTCGTGAACTATCTCTTCTGGGCATTCACACCTGAATGGCAGGGAGCCGTTCGCCTGGAGTACTTCCGAGACAACAACGGCTACCTGCTTTCAGCACCCCTGAGAAACGAGGCGGAGAAGGGCAACCCCGGCTACTGGACCGAAGGGTTTGCGGGCAACTTCTGGGAGTTGACGTTTGGGCTCAACTGGCACCCGAACGAGAACTGGATGGTGCGGCCCGAACTTCGCTACGACTGGTTTACGCCCAACGACGACTCCGTGCCGTTGCCCTTCGGCAAGCCGCTCGGACAGGGCATCGACACGGGAGGCAACCAGGACGGCCAGTTCTACGCCGGCTGCGACATCGTCTGGCAGTTTTAGCGGGATGGCCGCGCGTCACTGGTGGCGAGATCTTCGCCACGACCAGCAACCGACGCCGACCAACGCACTGAACACGAGGACCATCGTCGAAGGCTCTGGCACGGGCGCAACGAGCCGGAAGCCGGTGTCGTAGTTGGCAATCGTCACGCCGGTATCAATACCAGCTCCAGCCCCGATGGAACTATTCAGGTTCCAAGCCCCACCCCGCAGCACGGCTGTCCCCGTTCCCCCAGCGGTCGATGTCCATTCCGAGGTGTTGCCGGTTTGGTCAAACGTGCCGTAGTAGCTCGCACTCCCGGTGTAGGAACCCACGTCGGTGAGGTAGTTTTGGTTGGTATCGAGCGTGGTGCTCTGCGTCAGCGAATACCCCACCCCAGTAACGAAAACGTTGGCCTGATTCGACCCTCCTCCGACTGCATTGCCTGGTGCAGTGTCACTCTGCGTGGCGTAGTCGTAGTACCCACCACTCCCACCATTAAGTGTGGGATTGTAGTACGCCGCCTTGTACCACTGATCCGACGTGGGCAGCGCGAAGGTTGGCGCTAAACCCGGCGTATTTGGATTGGTCGCGTTCAGGGCAACCACGCCGGACGCCCCCGCCAGGTTGTACGCCCCATTCTCCGTGGTTGATGCACTCTGCGAACCTGTTGGTTGCCCGTTCGCCATCCAGTTGGCAAACCTCGCGGCGTTGTTCCAGCTCACGTATGTGATGGGGCGATTGGCCGCGGATTAGCTGAAAGCGGTGCCGTCTGGCCCAATCGCAGTATACGAATAGGATCCGTCCGATCCCGAGCGGCTGATACCACGGACATTCGGATCACCGCCAATGCCATTATCCAACTTTGAATTCCAAAGATTGTTGGTGTCGGTCTTGGCGACGGCGTTGAGAAACTCCACGTAC
>JBMTLP010000224.1:0-5760 GCA_049433245.1 Pirellulales bacterium | reverse complement strand
CCCAAGAAAGTCCATCCCAATCACGCATCCGCTCGAGCATCGCGACTGCATCGTTCGTAAACGCAGCAAAGAGATGCTCCCCTTTCTCCACCGACGCCAGGTGAGGCCAGCCGATGTGGCCGATCGCTGACCGATCTTTGGTGATCCACCCTCGGCTCGCCGGCAGGAAGGGATTCCCGGGTGGGATCGGCTCGAGGCTCGCGTAGTCGCCGACCAACCGCGGCGTGATCCGCAGCATCATCGAGGTTTCCCACTCGCACGCATGGCCCATTTCGTGTTGCTTCAGGGTCACGCCTCCTTCCCAGGGGCGTGCGCCGAGCGACCAGTAGGTGGCAGCGAGCAGCAGCAGATCTGATTGCGAGCGATGCCGCTGCCGCACCTCAAACACAACCTGCTTTGCTGGCACATCGTTCCCGCCGTGGCCGTTGAGGAGGAGAATCCGCTTGAAGCCGTGGAAGAGCATGTTCTCAAGCAGGTTGTCGAGAAGATCGAGGTAGGTTCGCGGACTGGCCGAGAGCGTTCCGGAAAAATCCAGGTGATGGTGCGAGTTGCCGAGCCACTGCAGAGGAGCGATCAAAACCTCCCCTGACATCTCCGCTTCGATTCGCCGTACAATCTCCCCCAGTAGCAGGCTGTCGGTATACACCGGAAGGTGATGGCCGTGCTGCTCGACTGCGGCGATGGGAATCACCACGGGCGTGTGGCGGGGGAGCCTCTCGAGAACGGGCCAGGGCTGTTCATGGAGCAGCATGTCGACTTTCCCCTTTGCTTTGCGAGCGTGGCGTGACGCGGCAGGAGCCGCTCGATTGAATCCCCGCAGTCCCCTGGGCCAACGGAGCCATACCGGCTCCGCTGATCACGAAGGAGAGTATCGGTGCATTTCACAGGGGCTTCAACTCAAGAGAACCGCTCAAGCGCGGGTGGCTGGTGGATCAGTGGGCTGCTGTTGCTGGCCACGATGATCAACTACATGGACCGGCAGACCCTTTCCAACCTGGTACCGCGAATCACTGCTGAGTGGCAACTCACCAATGAGCAGTACGGCGACATGGAGTTTGTCTTCGGCGTGGCCTTCGCGCTCGGCTCACTCGTGTTTGGTTTTGCCGCCGATAAGGTCTCTGTCCGCTGGCTCTATCCGTTGATTCTTGTCGCCTGGTCGGCCGTCGGCTTTGCCACTGGCCTCACCCGCGGCTACGAATCCATGCTCGTGTGCCGCGGCTTGCTCGGATTCTTTGAGTCTGGGCACTGGCCGTGCGCGCTGATCGTGACCCAAGCGGTGATGAGCAAGAGCGATCGGGTGATGGGCAACAGCATCCTGCAGAGTGGCGCCTCTGCCGGCGCCGTGCTGACACCCCTCGTGATCCGGCTGCTGGTTGGCGACTCCCAGGTGCCCGACGCGTGGCGGCTGCCCTTCTTTGTGATTGGGGCAATCGGCGTGCTTTGGGCTGTCGCATGGGTGTGGCTGGTGCCGAAAGATCTCCTACCTGCCGGCGGCAAACGCCGTGCAGCTGTTGACTCAAGCGGCACCTCGGCTGAGGCCGGCCCTGATGAAGCCAACAGCGAGACGTGGTATGGCTGGATGGGCACGATCCTCACCGACCGCCGCTTTTGGGCGCTGATCGTGATGGTGATCATGATCAACACCTCCTGGCAACTGGTGCGGGCCTGGTTGCCCACCTTCCTGCAGAAGGGGCGAGGCTATTCCGAAACCCAATCACTCTACTTCAACTCGGTGTACTTCATCTTCACCGACGTCGGCTGCATCGCTGCCGGGGCCGCGGCCCTCGCCCTCGCCAGGCGGGGGATGGCCGTGCACACCAGCCGTGTGCTCGTGTTCTTCGCCTGCTCGTTGCTCGCAGCCCTGACCACCGTCGCCGCGATGCTGCCCGCCGGTTGGCTGATGCTGGGCACCCTCCTGGCAGTGGCGGCAGGTACCCTTGGCGTGTTCCCCTGCTACTACTCGTTTACACAGGAGCTGACCGTGTCTCACATGGGGCGCGTCACAGGCATGCTCTCCTTCGTCGGCTGGCTGGCCTCGGCTCCCGTACAAAAACTCTTTGGCCGCATCGTCGACGCGACCGGGAGTTATGACGTCAACATGGCGATCCTTGGCTGGGCGCCTCTCGCCGGATTGGTCGCCTTTGTCATCCTCTGGCCACGAGAGCGCGGAACGCCCCCCACCTGAGCCATCACAGCGTCTCATCTACCGGGGCTGCGGCTTCGTTCTCAAGCGACTCAGCACCTCCTGCGGTGGTGCACTCGGCAGTTCCTCGCGCCAAGACTCCAGGCGTTCGAGCATCGCCTGCACGACCTCGGGAGATTCCCCGGCAAGGTCCTGTTGTTCGAGGGGATCGCTGACGAGGTCGTAGAGCTCGACATGCGCCGCATCGCCGCTTGCCAAGATTTTCCAGCGGTCGTGCACCACCGCAAAACTAGCCCAGTGATCTGGGCGCGCGGCAGGGGCCGGCCATCTGGCATCGATTTTCCAAAACAGCGGTTTTTGTCTTCGCAACGATGGGTTTCCTCGAAGCGCCTCACGTTGGCTCACGCCATCGGGCTTGTAGCCAACAGGCAGGGGAACAGAGGCGACATCACACAGCGTGGGCAGCAGATCGACGGCAGACAGGAACGACTCGCGATCAATTCCTCCCGCGGGAGTCACACCAGGCCACCGCACCAGAAACGGGACTCCGATTCCCCCCTCGAAGAGCGCGGCTTTGTAGCTCTTCCGCCCACCCGTGACACCTTTGCTCGCCGCGATCCCAAACCCGGCCCCCGTCGCGGTGTCATACATCAGCTCGAGCTTCGCACCCGCGGCAGCCCGCGCAGGGCCGTTATCAGATGTGAAGACCACCAGCGTCTTATTGGCCACGCCAAGCCGGTCAAGCGCGCCGAGCACCTCGCCGACGCGTGCATCCGCATGGGCCAGCGTGGCCGCGTAGATGTTGTCGGCCTCGTCGAGTTCCGGAAATTGGGCACGGTACTGTGGCACCACATGAAACGGCGTGTGTGGTTCGTGGAGCCAAAGATTCACAAAGAAGGGTTTGTCCGCAGAGACGGCTTGCTCAATGAAGGCCACCGTGCGGCGCGCGTCGTCGTGCACCGGCATCTGCTCACCGGAGCAGTTGAAGGCGCCGTAGTCGTCATAGCCGTAGACGCTCGGCAGCGGCGCGTCAGGAATCATGTCGTTGGCGAGATGCCATTTGCCGTAGTGTGCGGTGGCATACCCAGCCTGCTGGAGCAGACGTGGGAGCAGCGTCGCCTGGGGATCAAGCCAGTCGGGCATGCCCCGGAGTGCATTCTGCTCAACCCAAGCAAAGTGACCATCAATGCCATACCGCGCAGGAAAATGCCCCGTGAGCACGGCCGTGCGGCTGGGGGAGCAGACGCCACTCGCGACGGTGAAGCGGTGGAAATCGGTGCCTTCGCGCGCGAGGCGATCGATGTGTGGGGTCTTGACGTACGGATGCCCGTGGCAACTGAGATCACCCCAGCCCCAGTCATCCGCGAGGATCAGGAGGATGTTGGGGCGATCAGCAGCGAGGCCCGCCTCACTCCCAGTCAGCATCAGTCCCCACACAGCCACCCACCTGGCCAGCAACAACCACGTGCTCCTGCGTTGCATCAACTTTCCCCCCTCGCGTTCATCGAAGTTCACCAAACGGAGCCCACCTAGGCTACCGCACTCCACCAACCCATCGTGTGTCCGCCAGCTCGGAGCGAAGGCGACTACTTCAGTGGTCTCAGGCCACGCCTGCTGCGTTCCTGGTTCACCACAGCCATCCCCGCAGGACACCGCTTTAAAAAGCGAATGAGTTGCGAGGACGACACGCCCAATCGGTCAGCCGCAGGGGCCGGCTGCCACTCCTGATCGGCGAGTTGGTCGAGAGCCTCCGCCAGCAGCGTGGGAAAATCGCGGTGCGCGTCACTGATCACGAGTTTTTGATCCGACACACGAGCCTGCCAGCAAGCGGATGAAGACGCTGCGGCGGGCTCGCGGTGCTCCACCGCCAGCCGCAACCGCAGCCGCAGGACTGCGACACGCCTGTTGTCGGCCTGACTCCTCCGCTCATTGGCCTCGGCCCTCAGCCCACTTGGGCGATGCTCGAGAACAACGGCCGTTTCAACTTTATTTCGGTGCTGCCCGCCTGGCCCTCCGCGACGCGTCCGTGACTCGTCACACACGCGAAGGAGGTCCTCATCGGAGAGTGCTGCTGGGTGCATGCCGCCGAGCATACACCGCTTGGCCGGCCGAAATTCACTTGCACAAAGCGTGGCTGGCCGCGTCGAATACGTTCGCACAGTTCACCACCAGTGTTTCCCCTACGCATCCCCCATGGCCTCCTCTCCACGCCGTTTTCCGACCCAGCGACTGGCGGCCATGCTCGGCCGACTCTCGATCGCGCTCTCGGCTGGCGTCGATCTCCGTCGGGCGTGGACCAGCGAGACCGAACGCACGCCATCGCGATGGCGGCCGCCGATGGACCAGATTCAAGCGGCCCTTAGTGCTGGCGAGCCGCTCGCGACGGCAATGCAAGACGTCGGCGTGTTCCCACCGCTGGTGGTCGGCATGATTGCCGTTGGAGAGCAGACAGGGCACGAGCCTGAGACGCTCCGCAGCGTGGCGGCAGTTCTCGAGCGGCAAGTGCGTACCACCCGAGCTCTCCGTGGCAAACTCGCTTGGCCGGCGTTTCAGCTGAGCGTGGCGATTGCCGTGGTTGGCTTTCTGATCTTCATCGCGGGCGTGCTCCGCGACGCCGAAGGTGAGCCGATTGATTTGCTGGGCGTGGGGCTGACTGGTGTCGGCGGACTGCTGATCTACCTCCTGCTGCTCGCTGCTGCGGCCACGGCCGCGTGGTTCGGCCTCACTCGTCTGCTGAAGAGTTGGCAAAACCATGGCGTGGTGAGACGGTTGCTGACACGAGTCCCCGTGCTGGGCCCTGCCGCTCTGGCGGCGGAAGCGGCGCTGTGGTGTCGGGCGGCGAGTTTGGCGGCGGGCGCCGGCCTCGACGCGGGCAGGCTGGTCGACCTCGCCTCATCGGTAGCCCCGGGGCTCACGGTCAACCGCGACCACCTCGTCGACAGCCTCCGCGAAGGCAGCACGCTGGCTGAAGCACTGGCAGACACCGGCTGTTTTCCCCAGATTCTCTGCGAAGGGCTCGCCGTGGGGGAGGCCGCCGGAAAAACCGACACGGTGCTCGCCCGACTCGCCGACGACTTCGACGACGAGGCAGCCCGCGGCTTTACGCTGGCCGCCCAGGCCGCTGGCGGGGGCGTCTGGGTGCTCGTTGCAGGGATCATTATTTTCGTTATCTTCCGCCTCTTTTCTGGTTACCTCGCGATTCTCAGCGAAGCAGGCCGAGGTATCTAAGGGCGTTGCATGGCGTTTCGCAGACGAATCCGGCTGTGCTGTCCATAATCAGGGTATGCAGGTCTGCATCCCTCCCGGATCACGAATAAGGCTGCCATGTCCGACATCATGCAAGCGCTTGTCAAACGCGAATCGGCGCCCGGTCTGTGGCTTGAGGAAGTTCCTGTTCCCAAATACGGCATCAACGACGTGCTGATTCGGGTCGACCGCACGGGCATCTGCGGCACTGACCTTCATATCTACAACTGGGACGCCTGGGCCCAGAAGACGATTCCCGTACCGATGGTGGTCGGTCATGAGTTTGTGGGTGAGATTGTCGCGGTTGGCTCAAATGTGACCGACTTCTTCCCTGGTGAGATTGTTTCCGGGGAGGGGCATGTCGAGTGTTG